>NZ_LATC01000006.1:0-92328 GCF_001414075.1 Mycobacterium sp. UM_11
AGATGTGTATAAGAGACAGCAACAGCGGCGCTTCGGCATTGATCGTCATCGTTGTTCGCCTTTCCGTAAAACGTTGATCGCGTTGATCACCCCGGTGATGTTCTCCTCGCTGAGCTGTTGCCCTTCGAAGACATGGCTGAGCAGAATCTTGAGGTCCAGCATTTGTTGCAGGTAGACCAGACATGGGGGGCACTCATCGAGGTGCTTGGCGACGATCGGACCCCACCGTCGCGGATCGGAGTCGACGAGTTCGTCGACGAGGCGGACGAAATCGACGCAATCGATCGCGGGGACTGTGTTGTCGTAGACGGTCATCGGCGATACCGCTTTTCCAATTCGTTGCGAAGATTTCCCCGGCCGCGGTAGAGCAGCGCGCGTTGCCCTTCGGCGGTCAGTTCGAGGAGTTCGGCCGCCTCTTCGGCCGAGGCACCGACGATGTCACGCAGGATGACGAGCTGGCGTTGCCTTTCGGGCAGCGCCGCCACAGCCGCGCGTACGTAGTCAATGAGCTCGGTTTCGACGGTGTGATCTTCCGGCAGGAAACGCCGCGACGGCGGAAGGCTCCAATGCCCCGCATCCGGATGGCCGGCGGGATGCATGCGCCCCGCCAGTGGGTCGGCGTCGTCCGCCGACAGCACCTCGTGGTCGCGGATGCGAGATTCTTGGCGCCGGTGCCGTGCGGCGGTGTTCTTGACGATGCCGAACAACCACGTGCCGACAGCGGAACGTCCCTCGAATGAATCCGCGTTCTGCAGCACCTGCACCCATGCCTCTTGAACGGCCTCCTCGGCCACCATCGCCGAATCCACCATGGTGCGGGCAAAATTGACCATCGGGCGGTGAAAGTCACGCACCAGGTTCGCCAGCGGAATGCCGCCGACCCGGGGTTCGGATTCGGTGCCGCCCGGTGGCACCGCCACGGGGGTCACCATGGGCCCGCACTCAAGCGCATGCGGCCAGTTCCCAGCGCAACTGCCCTTCGGACGGAGACTGGACGGGGATGAACGCCGCCTCCCGGTAGCGGCGACTTGCCGGTGTTCTGCTCGCGTAGCCCTTACCGCCGGCGGTGCGGATTTCGAGATCCGCGCTCGCGCTGGCTAATTCGGCCGCAGCTAGTCGCAGAGTCAGCAGGTCCCTCTTGCCGGGCGGCTCGTCCCCGCCCACGGCCGCGGCGAGGTCACGCAATGCGGCTTCCGCACCGGCAAGCCTTCGCGCGAGGTGGTCAACCTCGGCGCCGAACACCGCGTTGACCCCGCTGAGACCGTTTTTGGCCTGCTCGACCGCAGTTGTGGTGAGGCCCAAGCACATCGCCGATTGCAGGACGAGGAACGTCGGACGGACCGTCTGCAGGAAACCCGCGAAGTCGTGCGACAACACCTGCTCCGAGGGGACGTAGGCTTCGATCAGGTTCAGGTACGACGAGGCGGTGCTGCCCAGCGCCAGAAGTTCGAAGTGATCGCCCACCACCACGCCGGGCGTGCTGAGCGGCAGGGCCACGATCAGCCTGGCGCCGGCGTCGGTGCGTACCGCGGTCACCATGGTCGAGTCGGGGTAGAGGTTGCTCGCCCACCGAATCGGCCCCGAAACCCGGTAGCCCCCTTCGACCGGCGTGGCGGTCAACTCCAGGCTTCCGCAACCGGCCGCCTCCTTGAACGCCGACGCCATGCCGGTCACCCCCAGTGTGGTCCCGGTAAGGAGTGGCTGGACCGCATCCGTGCCGAAAGGCGTTGCCGCCGTGAGTAGGTACTCCACTGCCATCCGGTGGGCCCACAGCGAGAAGCCGGTGCTCAAGCATTCTCCGGCGATCAGCCGGATGACCTCGGCCATGGCGGGGAGCCTGCCGTCGGCATTGGTGGGCGCGCCGATGCCGAGCAGGTTGGCCGCACCCATGGCGGCGAAGCTGCGGCGGGACTGCTGGTCGCCGCGATCCAGCACCGCGGCGTGAACCCGGATGTCCTCCAGCAGCTCGGCATCCAAGTGGCCGGCCGCCGCATCCACCGTCGCCGTCATGAAACCTCCTGGGCCGTTGTGGTCTTCGCCAATGTCGTTGCTTCCGGTGCCTATGCGGTGAGCAGGGTCGAGTCGACGCTCACCGGGCTGCGGAACGTGTTGACGACGGGCGACCACGCGATGGCATTGTCATGAATCTCTTTGAGTGTCGCGTCGTCGGCGTCGCCGGCCAGGGTCACCTTGCAACGGACCGCGCTGAAACCGAGGCGTTTTCCCTGCGGGGTGTCGCCGACGCCCCACACCGCAGAGATGTCGATGTCGCCTTCCATCTCCACCTCGATCCTGGTCAGCGTCACCCCGCGGTGCGTCGCATTGGCCAGCAAGCCCACCGACACGCACGACCCGAGCGCCGCCAGGGCTGTCTCGGAGGGGTTGGGCGCCGAGTCGTCGCCCAGCAGCGCGGGCGGCTCGCCCACCAGCATCGGCGCCAGGTCGCGGACGTAGGTCATGTTGCGGAAGCCCGTCTCGCACACCGTCTTGGCTTTCAGCGTTTTCTTGCCGGTCTCCGGGTTGGCCCTGGCGTTACACGACAACCTGTCCAGGCCTTCGGCGTCGATGACCAGCGCGTCGGTCATGTGTCCCTCCGTCTTCGCTCATTTTTTTCGGCTTTACGGAGTTAGTGCCGGCGGCGGCCGATATGTGACGGCGGCCGGTCCGATTCGCCCGGGCGCACACGAAACGTCACGCGGCCGGGACTCAGGCCAGCCCGCCTGCCTAGAGCCCTTGGCGAGATTTGCTTACAAGCACCGTCTTTGCCCGATGTAGTGGCCTTTTGGCGGACGTGACGGCACCACGACGATTGCTGAGCATGAGTAGTGACGGATACGTGGAGAACATCGCGCGCGCCACGCCGGCCCCGTGGGCGGATAAAATCTTGGGGATCTTTTTGGACGAACGGCGTTGAGCGGCCGCCCAAGTGGTGCTTGGTCGGTTCGCCGGCTCAGCCCGGCTGCGTCACGAAGTCGATGAGTTCTTCGACCCGGCTGATCAGCGCCGGCTCGAGGTCGTTCCAGTCGCGAACCCGGGACCGAATATGCCGCCAGGCCCTGCCGATGTCCGCCTGGCCGGCGTGCGGCAGGCCGAGCGCCCGACACGCGCCGTGTTTCCACTCGATGTGTCGCGGGACGTCCGGCCAGGCCGCCAGGCCCAGCCGCTGGGGTTTTACGGCCTGCCAGATGTCGACGTAGGGATGGCCGACCACCAGGGTGTCGCCGCCGCCGGGTCCGCGCCGGACCGCCTCGGCGATCCGCGCCTCCTTCGAACCCGCGACCAGGTGGTCGACGAGCACACCAAGCCGACGCCCCGGAGCGGGCGCGAACTCGGCGACGATCTCCACCAGGTCGTCGACGCCGCCGAGGTGCTCGACGACGACCCCCTCGACGCGCAGGTCCTCACCCCACACCTGCGCGATCAGCTCGGCGTCGTGGCGGCCCTCGACGTAAATCCGGCTGGCGCGGGCGACGCGGGCGCGCGCGCCCGGCACCGCGACCGAGCCCGACGCCGTCCGCGCCGCGGCGGTGGGCGCCTGACGACGCGGCGCGGTAAGTATCACCGGCTGGCCATCGATCAAATAGCCAGGGCCCAAAGGGAAACCACGCACGTGTCCGCGCCGGTCTTCCAGGTCGACCCGGCCGTACTCGACCCGCACCACCGCCCCGACGTACCCGCTCTCCACGTCCTCGACCACCAGGCCCGGTTCGGCCGGGTGCTCGGTCGAACGGGGCTTGCGCCGGCCCGCGGCGAGGACATCGGTTCCATAGCGATCCATCACGCGGCAATCCTAGAAAGCCTTGCGGCCAAACGCCGTTACGGCGCGCCCGGCTTAGGGGCATCGTGGCGAAGATCGCGCGTGCCGGCGCCCGGCAATCCGCGTGTAAAAAATGCGTTTTAACTGTGTGGCGTTACTCAGCTGATGGCGTTGGCGATGGTACGTTGCTACCGGTAAGGCTGCCGCTAATTCTTACAACGCGGCGGTGAGCGAGGTGGGACTATGGACCTGGCCCTTTGGGTGTCGAGCATCGTGGCTTTCGTGCGGGCCGGTTACCCCGCCGGCATGCCCACGACCGGATATGCGCCCCTGGCGGCCCTGGCTCGGCGGCGCCTGTGTAACGACGAGATCACTGCCATCGCAAGCAAACTCATGAGGCGGCAATTCTGGCCGATCAGCCGCATTGATATCGGCGTCGAAATCACTCGGGTCACCAACCAGTTGCCGTTGCCGGCCGACGTCGCGCGCATCGAACATCGCCTCAATGAGATCCGCTGCGCGCGTGGATAAGCGCCGCCACGGCTTCTGACTCCGCTACGGCGCGCCTTTCGACGGGCCACCGCACGCCGTCAGGTAATCCGGGTAGCTCCAGGTCCGCAGAAAATCCCGGCCCGCCTGCAGTCCCCGTTGGTAGAGGCCGTCGCGCTGCTCGGCGGTGATGTCGAAGTCGATCGGGCTGACGTCCTCGGCGGGAACGAAGATGGTGCGCCGAACGGTGCACGGGTCGTCGATGTAGGCGTTGTCCTGATTGCTCACCAGCGTTTCGATCGCGGCGATGCCCAACGAGACCGGCCCATGAACCGGGTGGGTCGGCGGGATGCCGGGCCGCGCCGACAGCCGGATCCCGAACGTCGGCCATCGCGGCTGCGCGCCGGGGCGATCGAAAAGCTCCACCGGAAAGTCCGACAACAAGCCACCGTCGACCCAGGTGGCACTGCCGACCCGGACGGGTTCGAACACAAAGGGAATCGCCGATGAAGCGTGCACGGCACGGGCCACCGGAAAGTCGTCAGGGTCGATGCCGTAGGAACCGAGGTCCCACGGGATGCGCACCAGCCGGCGCCGGGACAGGTCGCTGGCCGTCACCACGAGCGACCAGGCGAACTGGTCGGGTTCCTCGCCCGTGCGCAGATCACCGAACGTCCGGACTCCCAGGTCCGCGAGCAGACCGGCGAGCAGCCGTTCCAAGTAGGCGCCGCGGTAGACCCCGTCGGACACCAACAGCGACAGTCCCCCACCGATCAGCGGCACGTGTCCGATCAAATTGCGGTCCAGGAACTTTCGGTAGTCGATGGACCGCATCACTTCCGCGAGCCGGGTCAGCGGTTCACCCGCGACCTGCAGCGCCGCGACCAGCGACGCCACGACCGCGCCGGCGCTGCTGCCCGCGACCCGGGGAAACCGGTAACCGGCCTCCGCCAGCGCGTCGACCGCGCCGACCAGGCCGATGCCCCGGACGCCGCCACCTTCGCACACCAGATCGGCGCGGCTCACGCCCATAGCCCTACCCCCTCAACCGATTCGCCGGCCATCCACACCGAAGAAGTGCAAATGCCCCGGCTCTGGATGCAACCGCACCCGGCTGCCCTTTTCGGGGGGCCGTCGGCCGTCGGCGCGCGCGACGACGGGTTGGTCGATGAACTTGCCGGAGCCGGTGATTCGGCCATACACGTAGGCGTCCGCGCCGAGCTCCTCGACCACGTCGACCTCCATCTCGACTCCCAGGCCGCCCAGCTCGAAGTGTTCGGGGCGGACCCCGACGACGACTTCGCTCGCGCTGCCGGCAAGGTCCCGCGGCAACGGGATGCGCCAATCCCCCAATGACACAGCGGAATCGATGATCGGCAGGGTGAACAAATTCATTGCCGGCGATCCGATGAAGCCCGCGACGAAGACGTTGACCGGGTTGCGGTACAGCTCACGCGGCGCTGCGAACTGTTGCAGCACGCCGTCGCGCAGGACGGCGACACGGTCGCCCATGGTCATCGCCTCGACCTGGTCGTGGGTGACGTAGACGGTCGTGGTTCCCAGGCGCCGTTGCAGTGCCGCGATCTGGTTGCGGGTCTGCACGCGCAGTTTGGCGTCCAGGTTCGACAACGGCTCGTCCATCAGGAAGACCTGCGGGCGACGCACGATCGCACGTCCCATCGCCACCCGCTGGCGTTGCCCACCCGAGAGGTCCTTGGGTTTGCGATCCAGATACGGCTGCAGGTCAAGCAGTTTCGCCGCGTCCAGGACGCGGTCGCGGATCTGCGCCTTCGGCGTCTTGGCGATCTTCAAGGCGAAGCCCATGTTCTGCGCGACCGTCATATGCGGGTAGAGCGCATAGTTCTGGAAGACCATGGCGACGTCGCGGTCCTTGGGATCGACGGTGGTGACGTCGCGGTCGCCGATCCGGATGCGCCCGGAGTCCAGCGATTCCAGCCCGGCCACCATCCGCAACGAGGTCGTCTTCCCGCATCCGGAAGGGCCGACCAGGACAACGAATTCGCCGTCCCCGACCTCCAGATCGAGGCTGTCCAAGGCCGGACGGTCCGTCCCGGGGTAGCGGCGCGTCGCTTGCTCGAAAGTCACCGAGGCCATGGCTTAACCGTTGAGTCCCGTGACGGCGATGCCCCTGACAAAGGAGCGCTGCGCGACCGCATAGATGATGACCAACGGCAACATGATCACTATCGACGCGGCCATGATTATCGGCCAGCGCGCGACATACTCGCCCCGCAGCCGAACCAACCCGAGGGTCAGCGTGGCCAGGCTGTTGCGCTGGAGCATCAGCAGCGGCCACAGGAAGTCATTCCAGACGTTGACCCAAGTGAGCACCGCCAGCACCATCACCGCGGGACGGGCGTGCGGCAACAGGATTCGCCAATAGATCTGCCACGGCGAACAACCGTCGAGTATCGCCGCCTCCTCCAGGTCGGTGGGAAGCGTCCGAAAGAACTGACGCATCAGGTAGGTGCCGAACGCGCTGCCGAACAGGCCCGGCACGATCATCGACCACGGGGTGTCTACCCACCCGACGGTCCGCATCAGGATGAACTGCGGGATCACGGTCACGGTCAGCGGCACCATCAGCGTGCCCAGGTATAGCACGAACAGCGTGTCGCGCCCGCGAAATTGCAACCGCGCGAACGCGTATCCGGCCAACGAGCAGAAGAAGACCTGCCCGGCGGTCACGCAGCCGGCGTACAGCACGGTGTTGAAGAACATGCGCGCGAACGGCAGCAACGAGAACACCTCGGCGTAATTGGACCAGCGCGGGTGCGCGGGCAACAGCCTCGGCTCGGTGATCTCACCTTCCCGCTTCAGCGAGCCGGACACGGCCCAGGCGATGGGAAACAGCCAACACCAGGCGATGGCGATCAGCGCGCTGTAGACCAGCACACCGCGCATTGCGTTGCGCGTGAACAACCGCTCAGCTGAGGCCACGAGATGTCTCCCAGCTCCGTCGGCGAGTGATCCGCAGCTGCACCACGGTCAGCACCAGCAAGATCGCGAACATCACCCACGCCAGCGCCGACGCGTACCCGAATTCCAGGAACGAGAAGGCGTGCTGGAACAGCATGATGCCCAGGACGTACGTGGCGCTTTCGGGTCCGCCGTTCGCGCCGTTGAGGACGTAAACCATGTCAAATGCCTGAAACGCGTGGATGATCGAGATGACGCACACGAAGGATATCGATCCACGGATCAGCGGGACCGTGATGGACACGAACTGACGCATCTCGCCCGCCCCGTCTATCCGGGCGGCCTCGTAAACCGTCTCGGGGACCCCTTGCATCGCCGCCAGCAGGATGACCGTGGCGAACGGCACGCTGCGCCAGACGCTGACGACGCACAACGAGGCCATCGCCCAATGGGGTTCGACCAGCCACGGGACCGGGCCGATTCCCACCCAGCCCAGCATGATGTTGAGCAGCCCGTTGTCGGTGTTGAAGACGAACTGCCATACGACCGCCATCACCACCGACGAGATCGCCAGCGGCAGAAAGACGATGGTGCGGAAAACGCCGATGCCCCTGACCTTACGGTTCAGCACGCCGGCAACCACCAGGCTGACAACGATGGTCGGCACGACCGTTCCGAGGGTGAAGATGACGGTGTTGCGGATGGCGATCAGGAAGAGCGGGTCCGAGGTGAACAGCTCTTGGAAGTTCTTTCCGCCCACGAACTTCGGCGGCCTGAAGACGTCCCACCGCTGAAAGCTCATGTACAGCGAGAATCCCAGCGGGAACAGCATGAACACCGCGACGGCGGCCAGGTTCGGAGCCACGAAAAGGCGGCCGGCCCAGGCCCGCCGCCGCCACGGGCCCGCTCCCTTGGCGGGGTTGCGGCTGGCTGCCCCGGGCGCCGGGGCGGTGTCGACCGATGTCATGGGTTGCGCAGCACCTCGTCGATGGCGGGCGACAGACCGGCCAGGGACGTCGCGGGCCGCGATCCGCGCAGCACGGGTCCGAAGCTGCGGTCCATCAAGGCGACGATCTTCTCCCACGCCGGGGTGACCGGCAACCCTTCGGAGTACGCGGGTCCCTGCGTGAGCACGCCGAGGTTGCCGATGTTGCGGTGGGCCTTGGCGAACCCGGGCGAGTCGAGCGCGGAATGCAGCACCGGAACGAAAAGGCTGGACTCACCGATCAGTGCCTGGCCGACGGGCCCGGTCGCGAATTTCACGAATTCCCATGCCTCATCTTTGCGTTGGCTGCTCGCGGAGATGGCCAGTCCGGTGGAACCGATGTCGGAGTGGGCGGGTTGCCCCTGCCTGCGCGGCCCGACCGGCAACGAGGCGACATCGAAATCCAGGCCGTCGGCCCGGATGAACGTCTGGTATCGCCAGTGCCCGCCCATGGCCATCGCCGCCCTGCCGGTCGCGAACAGGTCGGGAGTGGACATGGACTGCACCTCGGACGCATTGGGCGCGACCTTGTGTTTGTGGGCCAGGTCCGCGTAGAACTGCACCGCCTCGATGAAACCGTCGTTGTCGAAGTTGAAATGGGTCGGGTTCTTCAGCGGGGTGGACCAGGGCACCCCGTTGTTCATGGCGAACAGCCCCGCCGAATAGTACGAGAACCACATGTTCACGAAGCCCCACTGGGTAACTCGTCCGGAACGATCCCGCTTGGTCAAAGCGGTGGCGGCGTTCAGGAAGTCCGTGAAGGACCACGGCCGCTCCCACGTGCCGGGCGGGGGCGGCACCCCGGCGTCGGCGAACAACCGCTTGTTGTAGAACAGGTAATTTCCGGACCACTGCTCCGGGAAGGCGTATTGGCCACCCTCGAAGGTGAAGGCGTCATACAGCGACCCGATGCCGTCCGCCTTCAGTTCGGCCGCGAACCCCGGATCTCGCGCCAGCATGGTGTTGAGGTCCAGCAGCACGCCCCGGGCGGCCAACTCGGCGTAGGTGAGGTCCCACGCCATCAGCACGTCCGGGCACTTGCCACCGGCACAGAACGTCGACAGTTGCTGCATCACGCCCGGGGCCGAGAGCACCGGGCGAACCTTGATGTCCGGGTGACGGCGGGCAAACTCGTCGACGATGCGGATCCTGGCGTCGCGTTCGTCGGGGTTGGCCGCGAAGAAGAACGTCAACGCGTCCTCTTCGGGAGCGCAGCCGCCGCTCCACGGCACCAGCGATGCCGCGGCGAGTGCGCCGGCACCGCGCAGCAGGCCACGCCGCGCGAACGGCTTATCGAGCATGGCGCTCCCGTTCTCGCCCCGTCGCCGGCCGCACGGCCGGCGGTGTCTGATGTCCTTGGTACCCGATGCGGCTGTGATGTTGCTGGACCGGCCAGTTCGGCAGCGTCAACGCGGCCCGTCCGACGCGGTCGGGATCCCCGGTGATGTCGATCGCGTGGATGCGGTCATCGGTTCCGACGGCGATCAGCAACATCGCCTCAGCGCGTCCGTGCGGCGCCAGGACGATGCCCGGCACCCCGTCGATGAGCATCACCACACCGGCGCGGGCCCGCTGGGCGAACCGGCGGGTTTCCTCCGCGACCTGCCTGGCCCCACGCAACTCGGTCGGCACGCCGTCGGGAACCAGCGCCCGGTCGACGGTGCGCAACACGTCCGGAGCCAGCAACTCGAGCAGGCAACCGATGTCGCCACCGCGCGACGCCGCGAGAAACGCCTCCACGATCTCGAGGTGCTTGGCCACGCGCTCGGGTTCGTCGCGCGGATCGGCTTGCAGCCGCCCACGCGCCCGGCTTGCCAGCTTCTTGGCGGCTTGCGGCGACCGGTCCAGCAGGCCGGCGATGTTTTCGAACGGCACCGCGAACACGTCATGCAGCACGAACGCGACGCGCTGCGCCGGCGAGAGCCGGTCGAGCACCACCAGCAGCGCGTTACTCACCGACTCCGTCAACAGCGTTTCCTCGTCCGCAGCTGCCAACGGGGCCGCGGCCAGTCGGTCCAGTTCGTCGGCGTCGGCCAACGGCTGTTCGGCGCGCCTCTTGCGAATCCGCAGCTGGTCGAGGGCCTCGCGGGCGGTGATCATCGTGAACCAGCCGGTGAGGTTGTCGACGGCGCCGAAGTCGGCGCGGCTGGCCTTCAGCCACGCCGACTGAACCGCGTCGTCCGCGTCGGCCGCCGAGCCCAGCAGCTGGAAAGCGACCGACCTCAGGTGTCGCCGGTCCGCGTCGAAACGCTGCGCGAGATCGGTCAGGTTCTTCGGGGCGCTCATGGGTCACCTTTTCCGCACAGAAGCCGTCAAGAGATTGACCGCATCCATCGAGCTCTCTGTTGCAAAGGAGGCCAGCACCATGACCTTAACGATTGTGCGCCGCGGCGACCATCCGGCTCGCCACCGCAAAACCGGCTGTCCGGCAAGGGCTTGACGCAGATGGACACCGCATACGTTCTGGTCACGCTGTTGACCGCCGCCGGCACCGCCGGCGTCGCCGTCGCCGACCTCGTCCCGGCGCAGTTCGTCCTGGCGAACTCGGCCGAAGTCGGGGTGCCGCGGTCGTGGCTACCGGCGCTGGGGATGGTCAAACTGGCCGGCGCGACCGGGCTCGTCGTGGGCCTGGTGGGCCCGCCCGTGTTGGGCGTCGCGGCCGCCACCGGCCTGGTGCTGTTCTTCGTCGGCGCCGTGGTGACGCACCTGCGGGCCGGCGTCCTTTACAACATCGCGTTTCCGGGGGCCTACCTGGGCATGTCGGTGGCGGCGCTGGCGCTGACGCTGCTGCGTTGATCGCGGTCAGCCGGGGAAATACCGGATCCGCCGGATGGCCTCGCCCCGCGAGACCATGTCGGCGAACAGGATCCCGCGCGCATGGCCGGAGTCGACCGAGACGGTGACCGTGGGGCCCGCGCCGATTACCTTGGTGGCCCGTGCGCCGTCCAGTCGCTCGACCAGCCCACCGAGGCCGAGCGCGTCCTGGTCACCGAGAGTTATTGTGGCGCTTGGCGATAGCGCGCACCCGGCGGCCGCCCGGTTTCCTCGCGCGGCCGCCTCCAGGAACGTCTGCACCCGTCTGCGGTGCCGCGCACCCGCTCGCCGGAATCCGGCGAGGAAGCCGGCCGTGCCGCGCAGCCGCTGATTGGTCAGCAGGCCCCGCGACAGTTGCAGCCCGGGCGAGACGGCGCGTGCCCCGCCTCGCAGGAATTGCAGCATCATCGCGGGCAGCGCCCAATAGGCCCGCAGCTCGCCAATGCGCCACTCGCCGTTGATGTTTCGCAGGTCGTATCGCAGCACGGCCGGAATGCGCATCGTGACGGCGGAGCCCATGGCGACCTCGAGCTCGAGGTCGCGCAGGACGACGGTGCCGACGACGATGTCGAGGTCGCGGTGGAACGTGATGTCACGCGGGCCGATGAAGGTGTCATAGAAGCGGCCGATTGCCTCGTGCCCGATGTGCGGCCGCGACCCGACCGGATCCTCGACGCGGCCGTCATCGGTGAACAGCGCCACCCATCCGGCGCGATCGTGCGCGGCGGCGGCCCGCGGTGAGCGTTCGACGGCGGCGAGGAGTTGTTCCCGTGTCAGCTCGCTCACGATCCGCCGACCAGTTCGATGCCCGCGGACCGCATCTCCGCCAACGCCGCCGCGGCCGAATCCGCGCCGACGGCCGCGGTCAGGTCCACCAGCACCCTGGTGTGCAGGCCCGCCCGCGCGGCGTCCTCCGCCGTCCGCCGGACGCACTGGTCGGTGGCGATGCCGACCACATCCACCTGGTCGACCCCGCGTTGCCGCAACCAGTCCAGCAGCGGGGTGCCGCTGGGATCGACGCCTTCGAAGCCGCTGTAGGCCGCGGAATAGTTCCCCTTGCGGAAGACCGCCTCGATGCGGCTGGTGTCGAGGTCGGGCCGGAAGTCGGCGCCCGGGCTTCCGGCGAGGCAGTGCGGGGGCCACGACGACGAGTAATCCGGCCGGTCGGAGAAATGCTCGCCCGGCTGGATGTGAAAGTCCTGGGTTGCTACCACATGCTGGTAGCCCTGCTCGCGGGCCAGATAGTCGTTGATGGCGGGCGCCACGGCGGTGCCGCCGGTCACCGGCAGCGAGCCGCCCTCGCAGAAGTCGTTTTGCACGTCGACGATGATCAACGCCCTCACCCGGTCCACCCTATCGGTGTCGCCCGCGATGGCGGTTGTGCTGGGCTTATGGGGCGAGCGGTTTGTCCGCCAACCAGTCGGGTAATCCACCGCCCATGGTCATCCGGAGAATCGCGCGCCCGTTGCTTTCAGTGGCTTTCATCGGCCAGGGAGTCAATTCCCTGCTCAACCCCAAATCGGCCGCGGCCGCCGCCGCCCCCGCGGTGGATGGTTTGCAGGCGCTGCCGAATTCGGTCAGCGGCAACATCCCGAGCGACCCCGAGACGTTCGCGCAAATCAACGCGGCCGTTCAGATCGGCGGCGGCCTGCTGCTTGCCACCGGCAAACTGCCGCGCGTGGCGTCGGCCGCGCTCGCGGTCACGGTGCTGCCGGCCAACCTCGGGGCGCACTCCTTCTGGAACGAGAGCGATCCGCAGGCGAAAGCCCAGAAACGTCAACAGTTCCTCACCGACCTCAGCCTGGTGGGCGGGCTGCTGATCGCGTCCGCCGACACCGCGGGCAAGCCGTCGCTCGGCTGGCGTGGCCGCCGGGCGGCCGAACGGCTCTCCGAGCGCGTGTCGTCGGCGCTGCCGGGCTCGGACGACGACACCGACTTCTCGGAGTTGGGCGAGAAGATCGTGCACGGCCTGCAGATCGGCGCCGAACGCGGCCGCGAACTGGCCAGCACCGCCGCCGAACGCGGCGCACCCTACGCCGAGGCGGCGCTCGAACGGGGCCGTGAATTCGCCAGCACGGCCGCCGAGCGAAGCAAGCCGCTGGCCAAGAAGGCCCGCAAGCGCGGCGAAGAACTCGCCGACGACGCCGCCGACTGGGCCGCGCCGTTAGCCAAGAAGGCCCGCAAGCGCAGTGAGAAGCTGGCCAAAAAGGCGCGCAAGCGCGGTGAGGATCTGGCCAGCACGGCCTTGGATCGCGGCGAGGACCTCGCCGAAACCGCTCGGGCGCGGGGCGGCTACCTCGCCGACACGGCCCGCGCACGCGGCGGCTACCTGGCGGACACCGCGCGCGACCGGCTCAACGAGCAGGTCAAGGCCGGCCGTCGCAAGCTTTCCTGAGGTACTCGTCGACGATCGCGTCGACGTCCTGGGCGGCGTCGACGGTGGTGCCGGACTCGTCGGCGCCGAGCGGCTCCAGCGCGCCGAACTGTGAGCTCAGCAGCGTCGCGGGCATGAAGTGACCGGTCCTGGCTGCGAGCCGGGCGCCGATCAGTTCCGGTGTGCCGGCGAGGTGAAGGAATTCGACCTGCGGGGAGTGCGCGCGCAACTGGTCGCGATAGCTGCGTTTGAGCGCCGAGCAACTCGCCACTGAGCCCTCGGGGTGGCTCGCCAACCACTCGCCGACCTTGTCCAGCCAAGGGCGTCGATCGTCGTCGTTCAGGGGTTCACCGGCTGCCATCTTGCCGATGTTGGCCCGCGGGTGCAGCGTGTCGGCGTCCACGAAGGGAACCCGCAGGCGCTGCGCGAGCGCCATACCCACCGTCGACTTGCCCGATCCCGAGACGCCCATCACCACGACCGGTGTCGCTGCGTTCACTCGGCCTTTCCGGCGAGGTTGCGGTTCCATTCCACCCAGCCGACCCCGTACCGGCCGTCGGCCGTCTTGACGGTGGCCCAGGCCCGCGGGAACTGACTCACCCGCCCGTCGGTGGCCGTCAGGAGCACGGGTGCGTGACCACGCACCTCGACCTCCGCGGTGAGTCCGCCCGGGCTGAGAGTCAAAGTGGTGCCCAGCGGTAACCCGTTGGCGCCGAAGGATTCCCGCGAATCCAACGTCTGCAGCTCGGTGAGCGACCCATCGGCGTCCTGGGAGTAGCCGATGCTGAAGGCCGGTGCGCCGGGGATTCGGATGTTCACGCCGTGCAAGTGGGCGCCGTCGTCGAGGTGCAGCGCGCTCCAAATCCAGTCCATGCTCCACCAGTCGCGTACGCCCCAGGAGTGGTCGCGCTGGCCGGGCACGGACTCGAAGCGATAGGCGGCGTCGTCGACGGTGACCGTGCCCGACACCGTGCACGGAATCTCATATCGCGTCGTCAAGCGGTACTTGTAGGGCACGCCGTCGGTGGTCCAGACCAGGTTCATCGTCATCTCGACGGGGGTGCCCGGCTCTCCGCGCAACAACGCCGACGGGTCGGGGTAAGCGTGCGCCCGCGCCCGGATGTCGACGCGATAGGTCTGCAGCGGCGCGGGCGCACAGTGGCCGAGTTCGAAGGAGTCGGTGCGCAATTCCCACTGGTCGGCCGGCAGCGGCACCTGCGCATCGAGGGCGACGGTCGGCAGGTCGGGCCCGCACAGCAGCGCGTGCACCCACGCCGTCCGCTCGTTGGCGACCAGGCCGAGGCGGAACCACCCGCCCAATCCCTGTGCCGCATCGGCGAAGTCGGCGTACCAGCTCTCGCTCCACAGCGGTTCGGCGGTCGGAGCGTGCGCGAGTTCGTCCTCCTCCGAGGGCCGCAAGGGTTCGGGTGTCTGGGCGGCAGGCAGCGTCGCCAACGCGTCCGTGTCGAGCACATGATCGCAATGCCGTTGCAGCATCGTCATGAACATCCGGTCGCCGCGCTCGGTGCGCTCGACCAGCATCGAGGAGACGATCGCCATCATCACGCCGAAAAAGCCCTGCCGGCGAACACCTTCGGTGACGTCGCCGAGCGTGAGGAGTGTTTGCGGCCCCAACGCCTCGTGATACGCCCGCAGCAGCGCCTCGTACTGCTCCCGCCGATCCGGCGTCGGCAGCGCACAGCCGAGAAAATAGGACAGGTCGGTCAGGGCCGGCCCCCAGGAAACGGTCTGCCAGTCGACGACCGTCAACGGCCGGTCGGCGCCGGCGGTGCCGAACAACAGGTTGTCCAGTCGGTAGTCGCCATGCATCAGGCCCTGGACGCGGTCCGGCGCCGATTCGGCGGCCAGATAGCCGTCGAAAGACGCCACCAGGCGTTCGCACACCATGCGGTGCTCCGGCGCGATCTGGTCGCCGTAGCGGTCGATGAAACCGGCGTACAGCGGCGCGATCATCGCCTGATTGAGCGGCGATTCACGGTTCAACCACGGTGCCTCGGCCAGCGTGGTGTCGCCGAGCAACGGGCCGTGCAGCCGGCCCAACTCCACGACGGCCAGGCGGGCCTGTTCGGTTGTCGCACCGGCGATTTCGTCCCCGACGACCGCCGGCCCGGCATCGCCCAGCAGCAGATCGAACGCACCCGTCGAGGTGTCGACGGCGGCGTGGTAGCAGGGCGCTATGGGCCCACCGAGTCGGGGCGCTATGTCGCCGTAGAAGCGCACCTCCCGCTCGTAAAGGCCCAGAGCCAACCCCGTTTGGCGACTCACCGGGTCGGTGGCCGCCACCTTGAGCACCACCGCCCCGGGCCGGTCGGGGGTTGCCGCGCCGCCGGCGTAGTTGAGCCGCACGCGGTAGCACTCGCTCATCTGTCCGGTGCCGATGCGCTCCACGGAGAAGTCGTCGATATCTCCGGCGCCGATCGCCGCCGACAGCCATGCGGCGGTGAGGTCCCCGGGTCGTTCGATGATTTGTTCGGTCTCGGCATGCATGAGGGTCAGCGTGCCAGGTCACCGCGTCAGGGAGAAGCCATCCCAGGCAATCCGGCGGTGCGGATGTGGGTCGAACTCGACGCGGCTCTTGCGGTCGAAGACCATGACGGCGCGGTCGGCAGTGGTGTAGGCGGGCCAGTCGTGGCCCGGCGCCCCGCTGTGGCTGAACGACCGCCAGCGCCGTTGCACCTGGTTACTGACCCGCAGAGCGGCCCGCCGATCGGCGGCCGCGGTCAACAGCGCACCGAAGCGGGTCCGATAGACGTCGAAGACGGCCAGCAACTCGGTGGCATGCGTGGCGCCCAGGCCCGACCAGCGCAGCGTGCGGGGCGCGTAGTCGTACCGGTACAGGTAGGTGGGCGCGTGCGCGCTGTGCGCCTCGGCGATCTGCCAGGCGGCCGACCCGAAGGCGAAGTCGCCGCCGAGCTGGATGCACGCCGACGGCGCGGGATAATCGGGGTAGGCGGCGGTAATGCGTTCGCGCGCAGACGGTTCCGCGTCGGCCAGCAGCTCCTCGATCATCGTTTGATTGGTCGGCAGCATTTTGAGGAAGCGGGTGAACAAGCGCCCCTCTTCGGCGTTGGTGCCGACGATGAGCGGCACCCGGTGGGCGTTGCCCCGGCGCATCGCCTCGACGGGATCGACGGGCACGACGTCGTCGCCGGCGACCGGTCCGATCGGGAAGGCACCCAGCCTGTCCTCCATCCCTTGGTCGATCAGCCGGTGTTGGGCGTCGACCAACTGCGCCGGGGACGCCTGCATCAGCGCCTCGGCGGCGTTCTCCGGGCGCGCGCCCAGCAGCTCGGCGAACCGCACCGCGAATTCCGCGGCCGTCTCCGACGACCGAACCATGCCGGAGGCCGGACTTTCCGAAATGGCCCGGGCGAACAGGCCTTCGGCGGCGGGCACCGCCAACAGGGTGGCGGTGATGTGCGCGCCGGCGCTTTCACCGAAGATGGTCACGTTCCCCGGGTCACCGCCGAACGCGGAGATGTTGTCTTTCACCCAGCGCAACGCCAGCACCAGATCGCGCAGGAACAAATTGCTGTCGATGGTGATGTGCGGGGTCGAAAGCGACGACAAGTCCAGGCATCCCAACGCGCCCAGCCGGTAATTCACCGACACGTACACACAGCCGCGGCGCGCCAACGCCGCGCCGTCGTACAGCGGCGTCGCCGAGCTGCCCAGGATGTAGCCGCCACCGTGAATGAAGACCATCACGGGCAGCGGCTCTTCGATGGGGGCGTCGGGGGTCACGACGTTGAGGGTGAGGCAGTCCTCCCCCATCGGCTGATAGCGGCCCACCCCGAGCATGGTGTATCGCCGCTGTTGGGGCGCGCAGTTGGCGAAGCCGTGACAGTGCCGCACACCCGACCACGGCTGTGCCGGTTGGGGCGCCCGCAGTCGCAGGGACCCGACCGGCGGCCGGGCGTACGGGATGGAGCGCCAGCGGTGGACGCCGTCGCGGGTGAATCCCTCCACAGTGCCGATGGTGGTGCGTGCACGGACCGTGCGCTGATGCATAACCCGACGTTAGCCGACGTGCCGGCCGTAACGCGCGCGCAGCGCCTTATTTTTCCGTACCTGGCGGTTAGCCTGACGGGATGCGGATTGCCGCGCTGCTCGCCACGTCGGTCCTGGTCGCCGGGTGCTCCCACACGGTCGTGGGCGGCCCTCGCCAGCCGCCCAACACGACGCCGGTTTCGGGATACTCCCCCACGAACGCCGCCCCGCCATCCGCGGGCGCCCCGGGCACCAAGGCGCCCATGTCGGACGTCATCACCTGGATCGAGGCTGGTCACCCCGCGGATCCGGGTCGGTATCACAGCGCGACCCGCGAGGGGGTGACCACGCCACTCGGCGCCGACATCGCCTTCAGCGCGGTGGCCGGCAAGGACTCCTGCATGACGGATTCCAAGCACACCGCCGGCGCACTGCTCTGCCTGGTGAGCCTGACCGATCCGCCGCCCGCGCCCCCGACCGCCTACGGCGCTTGGCAGGGCGGGTGGGTGACCTTCGACGGACAGAATCTGCAGGTGGGTGCCGCGCGCGCCGATCCCGGACCGTTCCTCAACGGCAACGGACCGGAACTGGCCAACGGCGATTCGCTGTCTTTCGGCGACTACCGTTGCCGCGCCGACCAAACCGGTCTGTATTGCGTGAACTACGCACACCAGTCGGCGGCACGATTGAGCCCCACGGGCGTCGAGCCGTTCGGCTGCCTGCGGCCCGCCCCCGCGCCGGACGGCATCGGCACGGCGTTCAGCTGTTCATGATCGTCGCAAAGAGCGCGGCCATCTCGTCGGCGGGCCCACCGGGGACCGTGTAGCCGGCTTCGTCGCGGATCTCGTCGAGGTGGTCCCGCACATCCTCGACCGAAAGCTCCGGATCGAAGAAACCCCTTGTCCTGCCGATGAAGAAGCGCGCGACATGTCCGGCGCCCACCGTGTAGATCTCGCCGGAAACCGGGCAGTCCCGGTGCGTCAGGAAGGCCGCCACGGGGGCCACCCGCGCCGGGTCCAGCTTCTGAAGGTATTGCCCGACAAGGTCATTGAGTACCTCCCGGGCCGCCGGGTCATCTTGCGGGCCTGCTCCGTCGAGCGAGTGCGTGAGCATCCGGGTGAAGGCGATCGGCGCAATGGCGTTGACCTTGATGCCGTGGTCGGCCCCCTCGGCGGCCAACACCCGGGTGAAGCCGATCAACCCGGTCTTGGCCGCGCCGTAGTTGCTCATGCGTTCGGCCCCAAGGATTCCGGCCGCCGAGCAGGTGTTGAGTATCCGGCCGTAGCGCTGCTCGCGCATGGCCCGCCACGCGGGCCGGGTCACCTGAAAGGCGCCCTTCAGGTGCACGTCCAGGAGGGGTTCGAACCGGTCGGGCGTCATGTCTTCGAAGGGCGCATCACCGACGATGCCCGCGTTGTTGATCAGGATGTCGACTCGACCCCAGGAATTCAGGGCGGTGTCGATGATCGACTGTGCGCCTTCGGGACTGGCCACGCTGTGGCTGTCGGCGACGGCCTCGCCGCCTAGCCGGCGGATCTCCTCGGCCACGGCGGCGGCCGCCTGGCTGTCGGTGCCCTCCCCCGTCACGGAGCCGCCGATGTCGTTGACGACGACGCGCGCACCTCGGGAGGCCAGTAGCAGCGCGTGTTGCCGACCCAACCCCCCACCGGCACCGGTGATTACGGCGACCTGATCGTCGAATCGCAGCTCGTTCGTCACCAACTGACCGGAAGCTCCTTCATGCCGTAGATGTTGGCCGCCTTGAATTTCAGTTCGTCCGGCGGCACCGCCAATTTGAGCCCGGGCAATCGGCGCGCCAACGTGGTGAATGCGACCTGCATCTCGACGCGGGCCAGGTTCGCCCCGATGCATTGGTGCACTCCGTACCCGAAGCCTAAGTGCCCGCGGCTGTTTCGGCCTGGGTCGAAGGATTCGGGATCGTCGACGAATTCGGGGTCCCAGTTGCCGGCGAGCAGGCTCATCATGACGAACTCGCCCGCACGGATCAGCTGACCGCCGATCACCACGTCTTCGGTTGCCACGCGGTCGACCTGACTGTGCACGATGGTGAGGTAGCGCATGAGCTCTTCGACGATGTTCACGACAACGGCAGGGTCGTCCGTTTTTCCGAGCCGGGCGAAGATGTCCGGATGTTGCAGCAGCGCAACCGTTCCCAGGGAGATCATGTTGGCGGTGGTCTCGTGGCCGGCCTGCATCATGATCACCGCGTTCATGGCCGTGGTGGCATGGTCGAGTTGGCCGGTCGCGACGTATTCGGTGACCAGACGGCTGATCAGGTCGTCACCGGGTTCCCGTTCTTTGCGTTCGACCAACTCCTCGATGTAGGCGTACATGGCCCCGAATGCCTGGCCCTTTTCCGCGTCGGTGGACTTCTGGTCCAGCCCGGTCGTGGTGTTGCGTTGGAAAAGTTCGAGGTCTTCCGGCGGCACGCCCAGCAACAGCGCGATCACCATCGACGGCACCGGCAAGGCGAACTCGCGCACCAAATCGGCCGGCGCACCGTTCGCGATCATCTGACCGAGATAGTGGTCGACCATGTCCTGGATGTGCGGCCGCATCGACTCGCAACGCCTGAACGTAAAGTTGCTGGTCAACATCCGCCGCAACCGGTGATGTTCGGGGTCGTCGGTCCGCGCGAACATCACCGGGACCTTGTTGTCATCGTCCTTCGGCATGATCGCGTCGGGAATGGTCTTCGCGGACAGGCGCGGGTCGACCAGCGCCGCCCGGATGTCCCGGTAACGACTGACCACCCAGACCGGGTTGCCCTGGAACATCGCCCTTCTCAGCCCCGGTTGTTCCCGCCACTGCACGAACTCGTCCGGGGGCGCGAGCGGGCAGCGGGCGGGCCGGGCGATGGGCAGCACCGGAAGATCGGCGTCGGGGCGCGCCTCGGAAGTTGTTGACATGAACTGCGTTTCCCATTAACTGTCAGATGCCTGCCAGTTATAGAGGGTAAAGCTCGCCCAGGTGGCAGTCAACCGTCAGTTAGGCTGTCACCATGACCGCGGTTGAGGACCGCCCGTTACGGGCGGACGCGGCGCGCAACGTCGAGCGCATTCTGCGCGCGGCGCGAGACGTGTACGGGGAATTGGGGCCGGACGCGCCGGTGGAGGCGATCGCACGCCGCGCGGGGGTCGGTGAGCGGACCCTCTACCGCAGGTTTCCGACCAAGGTCGACCTGGTCTTGGCCGCGCTCGACCAAAGCATCGCCGAGGACCTCACGCCGGCGATCGACAAGGCCCGCCGCGCCGACGACCCGTTGCGCGGTCTCACCCAACTGATCGAAGCGGCGATCGCACTGGGGGCGCGCGAGCACAACCTCCTGACCGCCGCACGCCGCGCCGGTTCGTTGTCGTCCGACATCTCGGCGTCGCTCAATGAGGCGCTGGGCGACCTCATGCTCGAAGGCCAGCGGATGGGCCGGGTCCGCGCGGACCTCGTCGCCGACGACCTGCCCCGCCTCGTCGCGATGCTCTTCGGTGTGCTGTCCACAATGGATCCGGGCAGTGACGGCTGGCGGCGGTATGTCGCGCTGATGGTTGACGCAATAGCGGTGAACGAGCGGCTACCGTTGCCGCCGGCGGCGGCGCTGCGTTACGAGGTCGACTCGAATAGCTGGCCGCTGTAAGCGGTTTAGTTGATCGTCGGTGATCAGAAAGCGTTTACCGGCAACGCGTCCATGGCTCGAGGTCACCCGGCTACCGCTCGTTCCACATCAGGCCGCGCATCGTCGACGACAGCGGGATGTCCTCCACCGCGACCAGTCCTCGGGGCGCGCGGCACACCCAGTCGATCGCGTTGACGGCACGGCCCGCCGTCGAGATGCAGCCGGCGTCAGTGGAATCCAGCACCGGATGCGTGACGTGTGTGTTGATCTCGACTCTGGGTTCGCCCTCCACGACGACGCGGTGCACACCGGTGTGCCCATCGGGCGGGAACTCCCAGTCGGGCGCCGCGGTCTGGGTAAGTCTGGTCACGTGCTCGAGGGTGATCACCGGCTTGTCATCGATCACGCCCTCGGTGGCAAAGCGCACCGCGGCCATCTGCCCCGGCTCCACCGTCATCATCGTGCATTCGATTCGTTCCGGCGTGTACCACGGTTCGACGCGCTGGCGCACGTCGTCCAGCTTGATGTCGAGATTGTCCGCCAGGCTGCGGACCTGACCGCCCCACATCGACACGATCACCCCGGGGAGGAACATCATCGGCGAGTCGTCGTCTGGCGTCGTACCGAATCCCATTGCGGCGCCGGTGAACTCGGCGTCGTCATAGTTTCCGTAGTCGAAGATCTCCTGCACGGTGATTGACTCGACCCGTGTCGTCAGGCTGACCGCCGAATGGACCAGGGTGTCGCCGGAGAAGCCGGGGTCGATGCCGTTGATGTAGAGCGAGGTGTTGCCGGCCGCGCAGGCACGCTCCAACGGCTCGCGCAGCCAGTCGTCGGCATGGCGGGGCGTGACCAGCCAGACCATTGAGGTGCCGACGACGTTGGTGCCGGCCGCAAGGAATTTGGCCATCTGTTCGATAGCCTCCATCGGCCGAGTTTCGCCTTGAGACGTGTACACCACGCAGTCGGCGCCGAGAGCCACGAGGGCGTCGACGTCGTCGGTGGCGATGATCCCGGTCGGTTCGTCCAGTCCGCACAGCCGCGCCGCGTCCTGGCCAACCTTCTCGGGGCTCGCGGCGTGCACGCCGACGAGTTCGAGGTCCGGCCGGCCGATGATGGCCCGCAACGAGTGCCGGCCCACATTCCCGGTGGAGAATTGAATGACTCTGCGCACGGTACTTCGTCCTTCCAGCGGTGCCGACGCCCCATCATGACGCGTTCGCGCAACGCAGGTCAGTAATCGGGTATCGGCAAAGGTGAATTGTTCGAGTCGATGCCGCCGTCCACGTGGAAGGTCGCGTTCGTCGCGTAACAATCGCGTGTGCACAGATACACCGCCAAGCGACCGAGATCCTCGACGTCGCCCAGCCGATGCAGGGGCGTGGCCTCTTGCATCTTCTCCAGCGACCCGGGCATCAGGTCCAGGCTGCCCTTCAGCCCGTCGGTGGCGAATGAACCCAGGGCGATGGCATTGACGCGAATCTTCGGCGCGAGTTCCTGTGCCATCGCGCGGGTTAGCGCCTCGAGGCCACCCTTCGCGACGCAATAGGCGGTCAGCGCACGGATCCCGAAGCGCGCAGAGCCCGACGAGATGTTGATGATGGAACCGTGTCCGGCACTGAGCATGTGCGGGGCGACGAGCTGGCTCATGATGAAGGCCGACGTCACGCACCAGTCGAAGGTGCGCCGGAAGTCTTCGTCGGTGATATCCAGGAACCGCGCGTACGTCGACCCACCGACGTTGTTGACCAGAATGTCGATGCGGCCGAAGCGCTCCATCGCCGTGTTGACGACCCGTTCTCCATCCGGCCGGCTCATCGCGTCGGCAACCAGAGCCAGTCCCTTGCCGCCGGCGGCCTCGATCCCCGCAACCGTGCCGACGATGTCCGCCTCGGTGCGCGCGGTACCGACTACGGTGACCCCGGCCTCCGCCAATACCCGGGCGATGCCCGCCCCGACGCCCTTTCCGGCGCCCGTGACGATCGCGACCTGTCCGTCCAGCCGGAACTGCTCCAATGCCATGCCGGACCCCTTCGATCCTGGGTGTGCTGTGCGTCGTTCAATCTATGAATGATACTGACTAAAGTCAATGAAAATCCGCTGTTGTGATCGCGGGTGACGGAGGTGGCCCAACAATGACCAAGTTGTGCAAGCCTTTCTGGCCGGGACGCGGCATAATGGGCTGACTAGCCTCGAAACTCCTGTATGAGTCAGGTCAACCGTGAGGAACGAAATGGCTGTCACCGATCGGCTGTCGGCACGCGAGGCGAAGCGTCTGCAGACCAGGGAGCGCCTGATGGGCGCCGCGATCGCGGAGTTCGCCAGGGCTGGGATGGCCGAGGCCGACGTCAGCACGATCGTGGCCGCCGCGGGGGTTGCCCACGGAACCTTCTTCTTTCACTTCCCCACAAAGGAGCATGTGCTCCTCGAGCTGGAACGCCGCGAAGAGGAGCGGATCGCCAAGCAGTTCGCGCAATTCCTGAAGTCCAAGCATGATCTCGCTTCTGCGCTGAACGAGGCGGTCCGCTTGGTCGTTGGCTTGGAGCGCCGGCTGGGCGATCGGCTGTTCAATGACTTTCTCGCGCTGCATTTCTCCCAGACGCGACCGCAAACCGAGGATGGCCGGGATCACCCGTTGATCGTCTTGGTCGCCCAGGAGATCGCGCAGGCTCAGGAGCGCGGCGAAACAGATCCGCTCGTCGATCCGATGAACAGCGCGGTGTTCTTCCTGCTGGGGCTCTATGCCCTGTTGATCACCACCAACCACTGGCCGACCGGGCACGCGCTGCTCGAGGACTATGTCGCCCGGTCATTGCGCAGCCTAAAGCCCTGACCGGCAGGGCCTTTCGCCACTACCGCACCAAACCGAGCAGCGGCACCAAGCCGAGCTCCTTGTGGGTCAAAAAGCCCGGGGCGGCCTCGCATACCGCGGGAACGGTGTTCGCCGGACCCATCGCTGTCCAGGTGTAGCCGGGCTTGGGGTAATTGCCGCTCGGATCCCCGGGCGCCTGCAGGATCAGTTCGGTGGGCTCATCACCCTCGATCACGATGCGGTAGTGGTAGTGTCCGCCCCAATCCGGTTGCGGCTCAATGGCATCGCCGAGCGCTCGCTGAGCGTAGGCGCCGCGCGAACGGTGTGTCAACGACCCGAAACCTGACTCTCGTCAGTAGCCTCACGCCTGTAGCTGGCCTCGGCCGTCCGGCGCCGTCGGTGCGGTTCGGCGCCAGACCGCCATATTTCAGTCGACGTTCGCGCCCGGGGCGCCACCTCCGCCGAGACAGGGGCAGCTGCGCAACGGGCGCTATTGCTGACTGTAGTCAGCCTGTTATAGTGCACGAGCCGACCAACGATGACGGGGAGGATTCGTGAATCTGCCCAAGCTGCACCAGCGCGATCCGGGCGTTGGCACGGCGCCCCGCCCAACCGGCCCTACACCGCCGGGGCTGGCACTCGATGAACACCTGGAGCGCTCACAACGCGCGCAGCGTCAGGCCGACAAGTGGTTGATCTCCGGCAGCCTGCTGATCGGCACCGCGGCCCTGGGCATCTTCGGGTTGCCCCTGTTCCTCTGGGGGGTCCGGTTGTTGCGCCGGGCCCACCGGGATGGCCTCTCGGTGCGACCGATGCTGGTCACATTGCTCGGCTACCTGGTCATCATCGACGCCGCCATCAACACCGTCGGTTGGGCGCTCGACCTGGTGGCGAACCATACCCTGCTGGCCCGCGTGTTGCTCAACGGCTGGGGCAACATGTTCGACGCCGGATATTTCTGGCACTACAACGAACTGTGGGTGGGCGGCGCGGCCGGTCCGGGCGAAAAGGCCTGGGAAGTCGGGCTCATCCTGACCGTGTTCACGATGCGCATCGCCGCGGCAATCGGCTTCCTGCAGATGAAGCGCTGGGGGCATCAGTGGATGGTGGTCACGTGCTGGATGGGCGTGGTGATCTGGATCGGCTACGTGTTCAACATGACCATGTTCGCCGACGTGCGCTTCGCCGGCGTCGTGCTGCCGGTCGTGGGCTGGTGGCTCTACGACATCTTCTACATCACCCCGTTCCTCGCCATCCCGTACCTGCACACCGTCAACCGAGAACTGTTCTCCGACTGACATGCGCTGGCTGAATTCGATTACGTCACAAAGGAGGTCGGATCGTGGCTTATCTGTGGGAGATCCTGCGCTATGTCGCCGCGTGGGGCGGCACCGGGCTGATCATCTGGTTCTGGTATTGGCTGTTCTCCAACATCGGCACGTTCTAACCGGTGGACCGGACCGCCGAACCGAACGAAAGCTGGCCCATGGCTGACGATTCACCCGCGATGGCGCTGGAGCGGAGCTGCTCGGTGGCGGCGGTCGCGCTCAGCGAGCGACGTCGCGAGGGCGCCCGCCTCGTCACCGGGGAACGGCGAAGCTTCGGTTTGAACGCGGCGCTCACGTTCGTTCATCTCCCCTATCCCGCCCCCGACTGGACCCGCCGGGACCTGACATGCGGTGTCGCCCTGCAATGTTCGCCGTCGAAGGAACGCATCCTGGGATATCGCCTGAACGAATTATCCGCCCGGGAATTGCGCGCGCTCACTCTGGTCGAGGCCGCAGTCGCGCTCGGCTGGACCGCCGAGAGGTGGCCGGGCCTGCTACCCGACCTCCAACGGCTGCTCCCCGAACTGCATCCCGAACCCGGCGATACGCCCGCCGAACAGATGCTGGAGCGCGCGATTGCGTTGGCGGCCACGGGGGGAGCCTTGACGATTCATCCGCTGCTGGGCCATCTGCCGCTCGCCCACACGATGCCGCGGGGGCTAGCCGACCGGTTACGGCGCAGCTTCGGCCGGATGCCATGGACCACAACGCAAAAGCGCCTTCCGCGACCGTACTCGGTTCCCGTCGGCGGCGACGGGGGCGTCCGCAACCCGAACCTGCCGCCACCGAGCCGCCCGCAGGACAACGATTTCGACGTCACCCCCGAACACCGGCCCGGGATCCCCTACCCCGAATGGAACATGTGGACCCGGCGCTTCATGCGCGATCACGTGGCGGTGCTCGAGCGTGCGGACGTCCGGCGCGCTGCCCGCCCGGTGCCCATCGCCGTTGACGTACGCAAGTGGTTCGAAGAGCACACGCATCGCGCGATGACAAACCGCCGCGAAGACGGCTCCGATCTCGATGTCGACCAATACGTCAACCATTACATCGACCTGACCACCGGCGAGGCCAAGGAGCCGAAGATCTTCCGTGAGTTGCTGCCCAGCGGCCGCGACGTCACCACGGCCGTGCTGCTCGACGGCAGTTCGTCGCTGGGGGTGCACGGCGGGCGCGTCTTCGAACTGGAATTGGCATGCGCCGACGCGCTTTCCCGCGCCATGACGCTCGCGCACGAACGGCACGGTGTGTTCGTCTTCACCGGCAATACCCGCCACCGGGTCGAAGTCCAGTGCCTGAAGGACTTCGAGGACCGCCGATTGGTGGTGCCGAGCGGGCTCGGGCTGTCCACCCGCGGATACACCAGGCTCGGCGCGCCGCTGCGCCACTTGACCAACCGGCTCCTCGCACAGGCCTCCGAGCGGCGCCTGCTGATCGTCATCGGCGACGGGCTGATTTCCGATGAGGGCTACGAGGGCCGCTACGCATGGGCGGATGCCGCGCACGCCGTCGAGGAGGCCAACGACGCCGGGGTGTCGGTGTATTACGTCGGCGTCGGACCAACCCGGGTCGATCCGCTGCCGGAGGTGTTCGGGCCCAGGCGTTCTCAGCGGATCAGGCGCATCGAGGAGCTGCCGCGGGTGTTGGCTCACGTTCATCGTGAACTGGTTGCCGCATGAGCGCCGTCGATGGTTATTTCGCGAACGGCAACGAGGTCGAGTTGTTCGAACAGGCCTTCCGCCAGCGCATGCCCGTGATGCTCACCGGACCGACCGGTTGCGGCAAGACGCGGTTCGTCGAGCACATGGGGCTGCTGTTGCAACGACCGGTCGTCACCATCAGTTGCCACGACGACCTGACCAGTTCCGACCTGGTCGGCCGCTTCATGGTGACCGGCGGTGACGTGGTGTGGACCGACGGCCCGCTGACCCGGGCGGTCAAGGCCGGCGCGATCTGCTACCTGGACGAAGTCGTCGAGGCCCGCCACGACTCGCTGGCCATCCTGCACTCGCTCACCGATCACCGGCGATCGCTGTTCCTCGACCGGGCCGGCGAAGTGGTGACGGCGCCCGGGGAGTTCATGCTGGTGTGTTCGTACAACCCCGCATATCGCAGCTCGCTCAAGGAGCTCAAACCGTCGTTCCGCCAACGGTTTGTCACGCTCGCGATGACATACCTGCCGCCCGAGCGCGAGGCCGAAGTGATTGTCGCCGAAGCCGGCGTTCCGCCGGCCACGGCTCGGCGCCTGGTCGACTGCGCGGTCGCGATCCGCACCGCCGACGAAGCATTTCACTTCGAGCCGCCGTCGACCAGGGTGTTGGTCACGGCGGGTCACCTGATCACCGCCGGCGCAACCGAACTGGATGCGGCCGAAGCGTGCATACTCGCGCCGCTGAGCACCGACGGCGCGGTCACCGACGGTCTACGCGAAGTCGCGGCGGCCAGCCTGGCCACCACCGACGCCCCGGGTGCACGGCCCTAGGAAAGGAGCTGACGGCATGGACCGACAGGAGGAGAAGCGCAAGAGGGCGCTGATCGTCTTCCAGATCTTCATCTACGGCTACTTGCTGGTGATGTTCGGCATTCAGCTGTACATGTCGTTCGCCCGTGGGTGGTGGGACTTGTGAAACCTGTTGTCGAGCAACCAGTTAGCTCGGTCGGCCTGGACGATCACCACGATGAGTCCCACCGGGCGCAGCGCCGCGCCGACAAGTGGATGATCGTCGGCGCCGCGTTGATGGGCATGTGGGCCCCCGGTCTGATCGGATTTCCCATCTTCATGCGCGGGGTGTGGCTGCAGCGGCAAGCGCTGCGCGCGGGCCTGTCCGTCCGGCCCATGATCGTGACCCTGATCGGTTATCTGGTCCTGATCGACGGCATGCTCAACAGCCTCGGCTGGGCCCTGGACCTGGTCGCCAACCACACGCTGATCAATCGGGTTCTGATGGTCGGGTGGGGCAACATGTTTGATGCCGGCTACTTTTGGCATTACAACGAACTCTGGGTCGGCGGTGCGGCGGGGCCGGGCGAGAAGGCCTATGTGGCCGGGTTGATCCTCACGGTGTTCTCCATGCGGGTGGCCGCTGCGATCGGGTTCCTGCAGATGAAGCGGTGGGGCCATCAGTGGATGGTGGTCACCTGCTGGATGGGCGTGGTGATCTGGTGCGCCTACGTGTTCAACATGACCATGTTCGCCGACGTGCGTTACGCCGGCGTCGTATTCCCCGTCGTCGGCTGGTGGCTCTACGACATCTTTTACATCACCCCCTTCCTCGCCATCCCCTATCTGCACACCGTCAACCGAGAGATCTTCACCGACTAGCTCAAGGAGCGCCTGCGATGACCGCCACATCCGAAGAACAGCAGCCGGCTACGGATCTCGAGCCGGGGACCACGCCGTACTACGCGCGCATGCACAAATGGATCAAGCGCGCCGTCTTGGTGTGCCTGGTGGCACTGGTCATCGAAGGCGCTTTCACGTTGCCGTTCATGGCGGTCTATTACGGTTACCCCACGCTCAGCCTCACCCAGATCTGCAGCGAGCTGCTCAAGATTCGCTACTCGAACGACACCCTGGAATGCAAGTATCCGTACCCGCCGTTCGGGCCGCCGGAGGGCGCCGAGGGGAAGGCCACCGCGCAGGACGTCTGGGGCATCCAGCCGATACCGAAGTATCACCGGCTCGGGTTCCGCGAACTCGTCAAGATCCACAACGACCGGATCGCCCGCCAGGAGGCCCAACGGCATTCGGCGCACCCGTGACATACCGGGTGGTGCAATGGACGACCGGCAACGTCGGCAAGAGTTCGGTCCGGGCGATCGCCGCCAACCCCGCGCTGGAACTCGTCGGATGTTACGCCTGGTCGCCCGAAAAGGCCGGCCGCGATGTGGGCGAGCTGTGCGGGATCGAACCGCTCAACGTGAAGGCCACCAACGACATCGAGGCGCTGCTCGCGCTGAAACCCGACTGCGTGGTCTACAACCCGATGTTCGCCGACGTCGACGAATTGGTCCGCATCCTCGCTGCGGGCATCAACGTCGTGGGCACGGCCGGGTTCGTCACCGGCCACTTCCTCGGCGCGGGCCGCGATCGCATCGCCGAGGCCTGCCGGCGGGGCGGATCGACCATCTTCGGCAGCGGCATCAACCCGGGATTCGTCCAACTGTTCGCGATCGTGTCGGCGGGGCTCTCGGATCGAGTCGACAAGGTTTCCATGCTGGAATCCGTTGACACGACGGTCTACAACTCTCCGGCCACCGAAATACCCATGGGCTTCGGGTATCCCGTCGACCAGCCCGATCTTCCGGGCATCACGGCGAAGGGGTCGGGTGTCTTCCGGGACGGCGTGCTGCTGGTCGCCGAAGCTCTGGGCGCCGAACTCGACGACGTGCGCTGCGAAGTCGAATACGCCCGGACCACCGAAGACCTGCATCTTCCCGGCGACTGGACGATCGCAAAGGGGTGCGTCGCCGGCGTGGACGTCCGGTGGAAGGGGATCGTCGGCGACCGCGAGGTCATCGAGATCCGTGGGCGCTGGCGCAAGGGCCAAACATTGGATCCCGATTGGCCGCTGGATATGGGCTACACCATCGAGGTCCACGGGCGACCCACCATCAAGACAACGCTGAGTTTCCTTCCACCGCCGGACTTTCAGGGCGATACGTTGGACGACTACATCATGCTGGGTCTCACCATCACCGCCATGCCGGCGATCACCGCGATACCCGCCGTCGTCGCCGCCCCGCCCGGCATCGCCACCTACAACGACCTACCGCTGCTCCTGCCGCGCGGAGTGCTGGCACGCAACTGAGAGGACGTGAATGAAATGACCGCGACAACCGGTGCGCCCAGCGTCTTCGAGGCCGGTCTCCCAACGCTCGAATACGACCTCACCGAATCGCCGCACGAGGTCTACCCTCGCATCCGGGCCGCGCAGCGGCAAGGCCCGATCGCCATCGGCCCGATCGGACCCGAAGTCCTGTCCTACGAGCTGGCCCGCAGCATCATGCGCGACACCCGGTTCGTGATTCCCCCCGGGTTGCATCTGACGGCGCAAGGCGTGACCTCAGGTCCGCTCTGGGACAGGGTCGTCGGCAGCATCATCTGCGCCGAGGGCGCCGAACATCATCGCCTGCGAAGCCTGGTGTCGAGGGCCTTCACACCGCGGGCCACCGCGCGGTTGCACAACACCATCGGCGCAGTCGTCAACGAACTCGTCGATGGCGTCGCCGGCGCCGGCCGCTGTGACGTTGTCACCGACATCGCCCGGCAGTACCCGATCCCCATCATCTGCGCACTGCTGGGCGCTCCCCGCGGCAGCTGGGAACAGTTCTCCCACTGGGCCGAAACCATCTTCAAGATGGTGAACTTCTCGGTGAACCTCGTCGACGAAATGCCCGTGGTCCTGCAAGGCTGGGCCGAGCTCGACGCCTATGTCGATGCCATGGTGGCCGAGCGACGACACCGCCTGACGGACGACCTACTCTCCGATCTCATCCGCGCCGAGGACCCGACTCGTCGAGGCGACCGGCTCACCGCGGACGAACTTCGGATGACCGTGGCCGGACTGTTGCTGGCCGGAACGGACACCACCCGCAACCAGCTGGCCGCCTCGATGCAGGTACTCCTCGATCACCCCGAGCAGTGGGCGATGTTGAGCGCGCACCCCGAACTCGCCGCGCCCGCGGTCGAGGAGAGCATGCGCCACTCCCCCGCGGTGTGCAACACGATCCGCACGGTGCACGAGGACGTGGAATTGGGCGGCTACACGTTTCCCGCCGGCACCCACATTCTGGTGAATTCTTTTGCCGCCAATCGTGATCCGGCCATCTATCCCGATCCGGACCGCTTCGACATCACCCGCACGGAGGCACCGGCCGTGCTCACGTTCGGCGGCGGCGTCCACTATTGCCTGGGCGCCAACCTGGCGAGGCTGGAGCTGGCCGAAGGTTTGCGGATTTTGGCGCAGCGGCTGCCGGACGCCCACCGCGTCGGACCGGCCCCGTGGAAGCCGATGCTCGGCATGAGCGGTCCGACAAGCCTTCTCGTGGAGTTCTCCCGGGCCGATCACCATCTCGCGAGCACCGCTGGAGGTCACCGATGAATGACTCGTCGCCGCGCCTGCATCACGTCGTCTTCGCCGTCGCGCGCGAGCGACATGACGCCGTGGGTCAGCTGTTCACGGAGCTGGGCTTCAGCTTCGACGAGATCAGCCTGGACGAACTGGGGCTCCGGGTGCTCCTGGATTGGAACCGGGGAATCGAGCTGATCAGCCCGCACCCCGCCTCCACCGCCGGGGTGGCCGCCTCGGTGGCCGAGTTCCTGGCGAGCCACGGCGACGGCGTCTACACGGTGGTGCTGCAGGTCGAAGGGGCGTCGCAAGCCGACGCTGTCGCCAAGCGTTATGGCTCCATCACCCGCTTTCGGCAAGGCTTCGAGGGCGAGGGCAATTACCTGGAGGAAATCGACCTTTCGGTGTGCGGCCTGCCGCTGACCTTCCTGTCGACCAACCTGCCCTGAGGCGCCGGCTCAGCCGGTTAGCGGTTGATCCACTTCCAGCACCCGGATCTCGCCCGACGCGCCGTCGACCTCGACGAGTGCGCCGGGCGGCAGCGACTTGGTGGCTCCCTGCACGTCCACCACGCAAGGGAACCCGAATTCGCGGGCCACCACAGCGGCATGCGACATCGGGCCGCCGAGTTCGGTCACCACCGCCGCGGCGTAGCAGAACGCCGCGGTGTATCCGACGTCGGTGACCTCGGCGACCAGTATCTCGCCCGGTTCCAGGTCGTCGATGGTCTCGGGCCGCACGATCCGCACCCGGCCGCGAACCTTGCCGCCGCACACCCCGACCCCGCGCAGGGTGTCGCCGCTGGCGAGAACCGCCGTGGCGGTTGTGGTCGGTTGCCAGCTGCCGCTGAACACCGTCGGCGGGACCACGCCGGCCAGCCGGCGTTGCTCGGCACGGCGCCGGGCCACCAACGCGCCGACATCCGCCGGCAGCGCATCGAGTTCGTCGACGAGGAGATAGAACACGTCATCGGCGGTTTCGACCATTTGGGCCTGAACCAACCGGCGCCCGTACTCGCGCATCAGGTTGCGCAGCACCCAGTTGGCCCGCACCACTTTGTCGCGACGGACTTCGCGGTCGCGGAGCTGGCGCGCCGCCAGCTGCGCAATGGGCCTGGCGTGCAACGGAATTCGGGCGTGCTGCGGCTGAGGCGTTTCAGGCGCGCTCATCGCCCTGGTCACCATCCGGACGAGCAACTCGGGATCGTCGGCGTAGCTGATGGACAGCATCTCGAGTTCGGCCGGGCCGCGATGCCCGATCAGCGCCAGCTCGGCCAGCACGGCGGCGTGAAACTCCGGGGCCTCCACCGCAAGCTTGCCCAGCCGCTCCCCCGGTTCGGCAAGCAGCGCCGTCACTTTCGGGTCGCGCCGCGCCGCGACCACCAATCGCTGCATGGCCTCGACCGATCGGGCACTGACCAATTCCGGCCCCGCCGGCGCGGCGGTGTCACGCCCGCACAGACCGCGCAGCAGGACGTTGAACGCGGCACACAGCATGAACGACGCCGAGGCCAGCACCCAGCCGTGGACCACATCGTCGCGCGCCAGCGAGATCAGGCTGAGCAGCCGGCGATCGTCCAACCGGGTGACGTCGTCGGCCAGGCGCTCCAGGCGATCGACATCGGCCACGAATTCGTGGGTGTCCCTGGATGAGCCGGCGGACAACCCGATGAGGTTGACGCCGAAGACCCCGATGTTCCGAACGGTCCGCAGTTGTCGTCGGATGCGGCTGGTTTCGGAGCGTGGACGTTCGTCCCCGAAGATCGGCAACGACGCCATGCTGGGGCCGAAGAATCCGCTGTTGCTGACGATCGTCGCGGGTTTGGCAAAGGGCACGGTTTCGGCCATGAAGTGCGCGGAGGTGATTGCGCCGTAGAGTCGATTGGCGAACACCGCGACAGTGCGCATCGCGATCTCGCGCTGGATGATGCCGCCGGGGCGCAGCCGCTCGGCTATGGCCACGCCGCCGGCGCGCAGACCGCGCACGGTCACCGAGGCCGACGCCGGCGAGAACGGGCCGGGCAGTGCCTCCGACAAATTGGTCGCCAGAAACGTCGGAAAGCGCGGGTCGATCGGGGTGTCGAACTCCCCGTTATCCCCCGGTGGGCCGGCCCATTCGGGCTTCACGCCGTCTTCGCTCGGCGCGTCGACAGCGGGCAGGTCCGCGATGAAGGTCATGCGCCACGGCAGCGATATCACCCGCCTGCCCAGCGTGATCCGACCGCGTACCGCGAGCGCGAAATCCTCGACGCACTCGGCGGAGTTCCACGCCGGGCGAAAGTCCCACTGCTCGCGCAACCGCGCGGTATCCATGAACGGGGCGCCGCGCACCAGCTTCAGCCCGGCCGATTCAACGCCCAACGGCACGATCGGGCGTCCGAGTGCCGCGGCGATGCGCCGGAAGGTCAGTTCACCGGGAGCTGCGAGATTGACCGCGCCGCTGCCGATTTCGCCGTCCACGATTGCCCGGCAGAATAACCGAAGCGCGTCGTCGAGGTGGACGACCTGCATGAGTCGGTCGACCGCCCCATCGGGGAAGGCCGGCAGCGCCAGCAGCCGGCGCACCCAGTTGTCGACGCCCCGGCCGAGAATCAGCGCGGAACGGACCGTGACCCATTCCAGACCCGATTCCTCGAGCATCCGTTCGGCCCGCGCCTTGTCTTCGCCGTCGGCGCCGACCGGCGCTTTCGGGTCGTGCTCGGTCTTCGGCGCGTCGCCGCCGCCATAAACGCGCGGCGACGACGCGAAAACGATTCTCCGGGCCCCGGTCTCGGCCGCCGCCGCCAGGACGTTGCGGGTGCCGTCGACGTTGACTTGCCGCCCGGCCCGATCGTCATGCGCCCAAGCGAAGTGGGCGACGACCTCCGCACCGGCCAGCGCGCGGTTGACCGCCGCGGCGTCCCGGACGTCGGCGGCGACGAATCCGGCTGCGCTCGGCCAGCTTTCGGGCCGATGGCGGGCGATTCCGATGACGTCGTGGCCCTCGCTGAGCAGGCGGGACGTGAGGCCCCGGCCGAGCACGCCGCCGGCCCCGGTGACGGCGATCCTCACTGGCTACCCTTGCCCAGGCTCATGGCTATTCGTCGTCGTCCATCAGCGCGGCGTTGAGGAGATCCTCGAGGTCCATGTCCGCGATGTCCTTCTCCGAGGTCGCGGCGTCGGCCGGTGCCTGTCCGTCGACACGACCGCCGTCGGCTTCGTTCGCCAACGCGAGCAACAGCTCCAGCACCCCGGCCTGTCGCAGGCGCTTGACCGGAATGGACCCCACAGCGCGCTGAATCTCCGCCTCCCCCGGCGCGGCGGCCGGACCCCGTTGCTCGGCCGTGCCGACGAGTTCGGAGTGCATGTAACCGGCCAGCGCGGCGGAGTTCGGGTAGTCGAAGATCAGCGTGGGCGACAGCGCCAGGCCGGTGGCGGATTTGAGGCGGTTGCGCATCTCGACCGCGGTGAGCGAATCGAAGCCCAGCTCCTGGAACGCGCGGTCCGGGTCGATGGACTCGGGGCTGGAGCTGCCGAGCACGGTGGCGATGTTGGCCCGCACCAGGTCCAGCAGCACCGCCTGCTGCTCGTCCTCGGGCAGTCCTTCGAGGCGTTGCAGCAGAGCCGATTTCGATTTCGCCGCGGCGAGCGAATCGTCGACCTGGCGCCGGGTCGGCGCGTTGATCAGATCGACGAACATCGGCGGCAACGTCCCGTTGTCGAACTTGACCCGCAGGGCGGCGAGGTCGATGTGGGCGGGCAACAGGAACGGCTCGTCGACGATGAGCGCGGTGTCCATGAGTTCCAGCGCCTCGTCGGAGGACATCGCGACAATGCCGTCGCGGCCGAAGCGGGCGCGATCGGCCGCCCCGAGCGCACCGGTCATGGCGCTGGCCTGATCCCACAGGCCCCAGGCCAGCGACATCGCCGGCAGGCCATGCATCCGCCGGTGCACGGCCAGCCCGTCCAGGAACGAGTTTGCCGCCGCGTAGTTGGCCTGGCCCGACGCTCCCGCCAGCCCCGCCATCGACGAGAACATCACGAACGCAGAGATATCCAGGTCGCGGGTCAGCTCGTGCAGGTTCCACGCCGCGTCGACCTTGGCCCGCAACACCGCCTCCACCCGTTCGGGGGTGAGCGAGGAAATCACCGCGTCGTCGAGCACACCGGCCGCGTGGATCACCCCCGAAAGCGGCCGGTGCACTGGGATATCGGCGATCACCTTCGCCAGCGCCTCGCCGTCGGCGGCATCGCAGGCCACCACGTGCACCTCGGCACCGGCGGCCGTCAGTTCGGTCGTCAACTCCGCGGCGCCCGGCGCGTCCAGGCCGCGCCGGCTCACCAACACCAAGTTGCGCGCGTCGTGGTGGCTCACCACGTGGCGGGCCAACGCCGAACCCGCCATTCCCGTGGCCCCGGTGATCAACACCGTGCCGGCCCCCAGGGCACCACCTGGCGCCGTTGGCACAGTCATCACGACCTTGCCCACGTGGCGGGCCTGGCTCAGATACCGCAGCGCCGCCGCCGCCCGTCGTACGTCAAACCTGGTCACCGGCAACGGCCGCAGCACGTCATCGGCGAACAACGCGGTCAGCTCGTCGAGGATCTCGGCGATGCGGTCCGGGCCGGCCTCGAACAGATCGAAGGCGCGGTAGCGCACCCCCGGGTGCGCCTCGGCGACCGCCTCGGGTGCGCGCATGTCGGTCTTGCCCATCTCCAGGAACACGCCGCCCGGGGCGACGAGGCGCAGGGAGGCATCGACGAAGTCGCCGGACAGCGAGTCCAGCACGAGGTCCACGCCACGCCCGCCGGTGACGGCGCGGAACTTGTCCTCGAATTCCAGGCTGCGGGAGTCCGAGATGTGGTCGTCGTCAAAGCCCATGGCCCGCAGGGTGTCCCACTTGCCGCGGCTGGCGGTGGCGAAGACCTCCAGGCCGAGGTGGCGGGCCAACTGCACCGCGGCCATCCCCACGCCGCCGGCGGCGGCGTGCACCAGCACCCGCTGGCCGCGCTTGGCCGCGGCCAGATCAACCAGGGCATAGAAGGCGGTGGCGAAAACCACCGTGGTCGTCGCGGCGGCCGTGTGCGACCAGCCGACCGGCATCTTGGCCAGCAGCCGGTGGTCGGTCCTGGCGATCGTGCCCGTGCCATCGGGGAACAGTCCCATGACGCGGTCACCGACCGCGAAACGTCCATCCTCCGAGGCGGTTTCGATGACGACGCCGGAGGCCTCGATGCCCATGACGGCGTCGGGGTCGGGATACAACCCGAGCGCGATCATCACGTCGCGGAAGTTCGCGGCCAGGGCCGAGACCGCGACCCGGACCTGTCCCGGCGCCAGCGGGGCGTCGGCGTCGGGAATGCGCTCCAGCCGTAGATTCTCGAACGTGCCGGGGCTGCTCATGCCGAGCCGCCACGGCTCGTCACCCGGCGGCACCAGCAGGCCGCCGACGGCGCGACTGCCATGCACCCGGGCGGTGTATACCGCCCCGCCGCGCAGCAATACCTGCGGCTCGCCGACCGACAGAGCCGCGGCGACCGACTCCTCGTCCAGGGCGCCGTCGGTGTCCACCAGCACGATCCGGCCGGGGTGTTCGGTCTGCGCCGAGCGCACCAGTCCCCACACCGCCGCGCCCGCCAGGTCGGTGACGTCCTCCCCCGGCAACGCCATCGCGCCGCGGGTCGCCACCACCAAGGTGCCCGCCCCGTCGCGGGCCAGCCAGGACTGCAGCACCGGCAGCACCGCACGCGTGGCCGCGTAGACGTCGGCGACGACGTCGGTCGCCACCGGCACCGACTCGAACACGACCGCCGACGGTTGTGCTTCGAAGTTGTCCGATTCCGTTGCGCCCCAGCGCGAGACCGAGACCGGCTGCACCGAGGTCGACCGTTGCGCCGACCAGATGACCTCGAAGAGGCGGTCGGGGCCCGAGCTGGACACCGCCGCCAGCAGCTGCTGATCGGTCACGGGTCGGGCCACCATCGACGCCACCGAGAGCACGGGCAGGCCCAGCCCGTCGGCGAGTTCGATCGACACGGCCGACTCACTCACCGGCACGATCCGCGCCCGCACCGCCGTCGCGCCCGCGGCGTGCAGGGAGACCTGCTGCCAGGAGAACGGCACCAGCATCGAACCTTCGGGGAGCTCGTCGCCGCCCGACGCCAAGATCACCGCGTGCAGCGCGGCATCGAGCATCGCCGGGTGGACGCCGAATCCGGCGGCGGACACCCCCGCGTCGGCGGGCAGGGTCACTTCCGCGAACACCTCGTCGCCGCGGCGCCACATGGAGGTGAGGCCACGGAACGCGGGCCCGTACCCATACCCGCGCTCGGCCAGCAGCTGATAGCCGTCGCCGATGTCCACCGGGGTGGCACCCAACGGCGGCCACGCCGACAGGTCGGCGCTCGGCTGCACCGACCCGGGCCGCAGCACACCCTCGGCGTGCAACGACCAACCCGCACCCGCATCGCCACGCGAGAACACCGACACCGCGCGGGCACCCGAGTCATCGGCGCCGCCGACCACGACCTGGACCGCAACCGAGCCCGAGTCCGGAAGCACCAGCGGCGCAGCCAGATTCAGTTCGTCGACAATTCCGCAGCCCACCTCGTCGCCGGCGCGGATGGCCAGCTCGACGAATCCCGCGCCGGGGAACAGCACCACGCCGCCGACGGCGTGGTCGGCCAACCAGCCCTGTGCGCCGGGCGACAACCGGCCGGTCAGCACCACTCCACCGGATGCCGGCAGCTCGACCACCGCGCCGAGCAGCGCGTGCTCGCCGGGCGCCAGGCCCAGCCCCGCGGCGTCAACCGTCGCGCCGTCACCGGAGAGCCAGAACCTGCGGCGCTCGAAGGCATAGGTGGGCAGCTCCACGAAATGGGCGTCGCCGACCACGGCGCGCCAATTTACGTCCATCCCGGCTACGAACCCCCGCGCGACCGCGTTGGTCAGCGTCACCGGTTCCGGGCGGTCCTTGCGCAGCGCCGACATGGTGATCACCGGCGCGTCCGGAAGCGTCTCCTCGATCGAAGCCGTCAGTCCACCGCCGGGGCCGACCTCGAAGAAGCGGTTGCCACCGGCCGCGTGCACGTAGCGGACGCTGTCGGCGAACCGCACCGCTTCGCGAATGTGCCGCTTCCAGTAGGCGGGCGAGGCGAAATCGTCGGCCGCCAGCTGCCCGGTCACGTTCGACACGATCGGTATCGTCGGTTTGCCGACGGCGAGCCCGGCGGCGACCGTGCCGAACTCGTCGATCATCGGTTCCATCAACGGCGAGTGGAACGCGTGCGACACCGCCAACCGATGGACGCGGCGGCCGTCGGCGCGGAGTTGGTCCGCGATCGCGCTCACTGCGTCCTCGGCGCCCGAAATGACCACGGACGCGGGCCCGTTGACCGCGGCGATGCCGACCTCTGGCACGAGCAGCGGGCGCACTTCCTCCTCGGTGGCCTGGACGGCGACCATCGCCCCGCCCTCGGGCAGGGCTTGCATGAAGCGGCCCCGGGCGGCGACCAACACCGCCGCATTCTGTAGCGACAGGACACCGGCGACGTGCGCGGCGGCCAACTCCCCGATCGAGTGGCCGAGCACGAAGTCGGGGCGAATGCCCCAGGATTCGAGCAGCCGGAACAGGGCGACTTCCACCGCGAACAACGCCGGCTGCGCGAATTCGGTGGTGTTCAGGACGTTTTCGTCGGCTCCCCACATGACGTCGCGCAGGGGCCGCAACAGATGCCGGTCCAGCTCCGCCACGACGCTGTCGAACGCCTCGGCGAACACTGGGTACGCGTCGTGCAAACCCCTTCCCATACCGAGCATTTGGGCGCCCTGGCCGGGGAAGACGAAGACGGTCTTGCCGCCGGGCGTCGCCGTCCCCTGAACGACCGAAACGACTTGACCGGTCGCCACCTCGTCCAGGCCCGCCATCAGCTGCCCGCGGTCGCCACCGACGACCACGGCCCGATGTTCGAAGTGGGAGCGGCGCGCCAGCGACCATGCCACATCGGCGATGTCGAGCTCGCCGTGCCCGCGCAGGTGCGCGGCCAGCCGATCGGCTTGAGAGCTCAACGCGGGCAGCGACTTTGCCGAGATCGCCCACGGCAACACCGGCGGCCGCTCACGGTCGGCGGCGGGTGCGTCCTGGACGGGTGCGGCCTCGATGATGACGTGGGCATTGGTGCCGCTGATTCCGAACGACGACACGCCGGCGAGGCGCGGGCGAATAGCCGGCCAGGCCCGGTGTTCGGTCAGCAGCGACACCGATCCCGCCGACCAGTCGACGTGCGGGCTGGGCTCGTCGACGTGCAGGGTGGCCGGCAGTAGGTCGTGGCGCATCGCCAGCACCATCTTGATGACACCGGCCACGCCTGCGGCGGCCTGGGTGTGACCCATGTTCGACTTGATCGATCCCAACAGCAGCGGCTCGGCGCGGTCCTGCCCGTAGGTGGCCAGCAACGCCTGGGCCTCGATGGGATCACCCAACGTGGTGCCCGTGCCGTGGCCCTCGACCGCGTCGACCTCGGCCGCGGACAACCCGGCGTTGGCCAGCGCCGCACGGACCACACGTTGCTGGGACGGGCCGTTGGGGGCGGTCAGGCCGTTGGATGCGCCGTCGGAGTTGATCGCCGAACCGCGCACCACCGCCAGCACCGGGTGGCCCAGCCGCTGCGCGTCCGACAGGCGTTCCAGGACAAGCATTCCGCCGCCCTCGGAGAACCCGGTGCCGTCGGCTGCCCCCGCGTACGCCTTGCACCGGCCATCGGCGGACAACCCCCGCATGCGGCTGAACTCCACGAAGATGTCAGGTGTGGCGTTGACGGTGACGCCACCCGCAAGCGCCAGGTCGCACTCGCCCGAGCGCAGCGACTGCGCCGCCATGTGCAGCGCCACCAAGGACGACGAGCACGCCGTGTCGACCGACACCGCGGGGCCCTCCAGCCCCAGCACGTATGACACCCGTCCCGACGCCACGCTCGACGACTGCCCGGTCAGGCGGAAGCCCTCGGCGGCCGGGGCGGCCCCCATGCCGTAGCCCTGGGTGTACACGCCGGCGAACATTCCGGTCGCGCTGCCCCGCAACGCGGCGGGGTCAATTCCGGCCCGCTCCAACGCTTCCCAGGACAGCTCCAGGAACATCCGCTGCTGCGGGTCCATCGCCAGCGCCTCGCTGGGCGCGATGCCGAAGAACGCCGGGTCGAAGTCCGCGACGCCGTCCACAAAGCCGCCGGTGCGGGTGTAGCAGGTGCCCGGGACGTCGGGATCCGGGCTGTAGATGCCGGCCAGGTCCCAGCCACGGTCGGTGGGGAACTCCGAGAGCACGTCGCGGCGATCGACAAGCATCTGCCACAGGTCGTCGGGGGAATTCACCCCGCCCGGATAGTGGCAGGACATGCCGACGATCACGATCGGGTCGTCGCCGACCTGGCGGGCGACCGGGGCGGGCGCAATCTCCCGCGGCACCCCGGCGAGTTCGCCGCGGATGTAGCCCGCCAGGCCGTTGGGCGTCGGGTAGTCGAAGATGAGGGTGGGTGAAAGCGCAAGCCCGGTGGCGGTTTTCAGCCGGTTGCGCATTTCGACCGCGGTCAGCGAGTCGAAGCCCAGGTCCTGGAACGCCTTGTCCGGGTCGATCGCCTCCGGCGTGGTGTTGCCCAAGACGGTGGCAATGTGCGAGCGCACCAGGCCCAGCAGCACGGCCTGCTGTTCTGCCTCGGGCAGCCCGTGCAGGCGGTGGGCCAGAGCCGATTTCGACTTGGCGGCCGCGAGCGAGTCGTCGACCTGGCGCCGCGCGGGCGCGTTGACCAGGTCGGCGAACATGGGTGGCACCGCGGCGGCGTGCGCGCGCAGCGCGTTCAGGTCGATGCGGGCGGGGGCCAGGAACGGCTCGTCGAGGATCACCGCGGTGTCGAACAATTCCATCGCCTCGTCCGACGACAACGCCAGGATGCCGTCGCGACCCAGCCGCGCGAGGTCGGCGGCGTCCAGCCCGCCGGTCATCGCGCTGGCCTGATCCCACAGCCCCCATCCCAGCGAGATGGCCGGCAGCCCGTGGGCCCGCCGATGCGCGGCGAGTCCGTCGAGGAAGGAGTTGGCCGCCGCATAGTTGGCTTGCCCCGACGACCCGACGAGGCCGGCCATCGACGAGAACATGACGAACACCGAAAGGTCGAGACCGCGGGTGAGCTCGTGCAGGTTCCAGGCGGCATTCACCTTGGCGCGCAACACCGCATCCACGCGTTCCGGAGTCAACGAGGTGACGACCGCGTCGTCGAGGACGCCGGCGGCATGGATGACCCCGGTCAGCGGGTGGCTCGCCGGTATCTCGGCGAGCACGGCGGCCAGCGCCTCGCGGTCGGCGGCGTCGCACGCGACCACCCGCGCACGGGCGCCGGCGCGCTCCAACTCGGCGACCAACTCGGCCGACCCGGCCGCGGCGGAGCCGCTGCGGCTCAGCAACACCAGGTTCTGCACCCCGTGTTCGGTCACCAGGTGCCGGGCGAGCGTCGAACCCGCCATTCCGGTCCCGCCGGTGATCAGCACGGTGCCCGCGGTCCACGGGACGGGAAGCGTCATGACGACCTTGCCGATGTGGCGGGCCTGGCTCAGGTATCGCAACGCCGCCCGAGCGCGCCGAATGTCGAAGGTGGTCACCGGCAGTGGCCGCAGCACGCCGGCGTCGAAAAGACCGGCCAGCTCGATCATCCACTGGTGCATCCGCGGCCGGCCGGGCTCGAAGAGGTCGAAGGCGCGGTAGCGCACGCCCGGATACTCCTGCGCGATCACACCGGGATCGCGGATGTCGGTCTTGCCCATCTCCAGGAACATGCCGTCGGGGGCCACCAGCCGCAGCGAGGCATCCACGAAATCGCCTGCCAGCGAATCCAGCACCACGTCCATGCCGCGGCCACCGGTCACCGCGCGGAATTTGTCCTCGAATTCCAGGCTGCGGGAATCCGAGATGTGGTCGTCGTCGAAACCCATGGCCCGCAACGTGTCCCACTTGCCCCGGCTGGCCGTCGCGAAGATCTCGAGGCCGAGGTGCCGGCCCAACTGAACGGCGGCCATGCCCACACCGCCGGCGGCGGCGTGCACCAGCACCCGCTGCCCCGGCTTGACCTGGGCCAGGTGCACGAAGGCCATGTACGCGGTGGTGAAGACGGCCGAGATGGCGGCGGCTTCGGCGTACGACCAATCAGCCGGCATCGGCTGCAGCAGGCGCACATCGCCGGCGACCAGCGTGCCGCTGCCGTCGGGGAAGAACCCGTACACCGAGTCGCCGACCGCGAAATCGGTGACGCCCGGGCCGACTTCCGTGACCACGCCGGCGCCCTCACCGCCGAGCAGCGCGTCGTGGGTGAACATGCCCAGGGTGATCATGATGTCGCGGAAGTTGGCGGCGATGGCGCGCAGCGCGACGCGGACCTGGCCCGGCTCCAACGGCGCGGCGGCGTTGGGAACCGGCTCCAGCCTTAGGTTTTCGAAGGTGCCGGCGCTGCTGATGCCCAGTCGCCAGGGTCCCTCGGCCGGGGGCACCAGAAGGTCGTCGGCTGCGCGGCTGGGCCGCACGCGTGGGGTGTAAAGCTGGCCGCCGCGCAACAGTACCTGCGGCTCGCCGGCCGCGAGCACCGACGCCGCCACCTGATCATCCAGCGGCACATCGCAATCCACCAGGACGATGCGGCCCGGGTGTTCCGTTTGCGCCGAGCGCACCAGGCCCCATACGGCCGAGCCGGCCAGGTCGCTGACGTCCTCGCCCGCCAATCCCACCGCGCCGCGGGTCGCAACGATCAACACCCCGGAGTCGCGCTCGGCCAACCAGGCTTGCACCGCGCTGAGCGCCTCGTGGGTGCGCTGGTAGCTCGCGGTGACGGGATCCTGGTCGGTGACAACGGATTCCACGATCTCGTAGGAGGGCGCCGGGTCGGTGGCGGCCGGGGCGGCCGAAGGCGACCAGGCGACCTCGAAGAGTCGCTCGGGACCCGAGCTCGACACCGCCGCGCGCAGCTGGCGCTCGCTGACCGGACGGGCAACCATTGCACCGACCGTCAACACCGGCAAGCCCAGCCCGTCGGCGAGCTCGATCGAGATCGCGGTGGTGCCCCCGCCGCCCTGCCGGGCGGTGGGCGCGATCCGCGCGCGGACCGCGGTCGCGCCCGCGGCATGCAGCGAGACATCCTGCCACGAGAACGGCAACATCACATCGACGGGCCGGCCCGCCGCCTGCTGGGCCATGATGACGGCGTGCATTGCCGCGTCGAGCAATGCCGGGTGGACGCCGAACCCGCTGACGCCTCCCGCCGCGTCCGGCAGCTGCACTTCGGCGAACACTTCGTGGCCGCGGATCCACGTCGCCGTCAGCCCCCGAAACGCCGGGCCGTAACCGTATCCGTGCGCCGCCAACTGGTCGTAGCCGTCGGCCAGGTCCACCGCGACCGCACCCTCGGGCGGCCACACCGACAGGTCGGCGGCGGCCTCGATCGACCGGGAGCTCAGCATGCCTTCGGCGTGGCATACCCATCCCGAACCGGCGTCGGCGCGGGAAAACACCGACACGGCGCGCCGGCCCGATTCGTCGCCGGCGCCGACAACCACCTGTACGGCAACCGAACTCGAGGCGGACAGCATCAGGGGCGCCTGCAGCGTCAACTCGTCCACCACCGGACAACCGACTTCGTCGCCGGCCCGGATCGCCAGCTCGACGAAGCCCGCGCCCGGGAACACCGCGGCACCGGAGACGGCGTGATCGGCCAGCCAGCCCTGCAGGCTCGGCGACAGCCGACCCGTCAGCAGCACCCCGTCCGAGGCCGGCAGCTCCACGACCGCGCTGAGCAAGGCGTGCTCGCTGGTCCCCAGCCCCAGGCCCGCGGCGTCCGCCCCGATGCCCTCGCCGGACAGCCAAAACCTGCGCCGGTCAAAGGCGTACGTCGGCAGCTCCACGAAGCTCGCGCCGGTCAACACGCCGCGCCAACTCACGCTGACGCCCGCGGCGAACGCGACGGCGGCCGACGTCAGGAACCGCCCGAGTCCGCCGTCGTCGCGGCCCAGGGTGGGAACCACGATGGCCTCGGAGTCACCGGCGGCGTTTTTCAGGCAGTCGTTGGCGGTGTCTTCGACACCGGCGATCAGCGCGGGATGCGGGCTGGACTCGATGAAGGTGCGGTAGCCGTGCTCGCATGCGGCGCGCACCGCCTGGTCGAACTGCACGGTCTGCCGGATGTTGCGATACCAGTAGGCGGCGTCCAAACCGGCCGTGTCCAAACGATTTCCGGTCACTGTGGAGAAGAAGGCGATGCGCGAGGAACGCGGCTCGATACCGGCCAGGGCCTCGGCCAGCTCGTCACGGATGGCCTCGACCTCGACCGAGTGCGACGCGTAGTCCACGTCGATCCGTCGGGTGCGCAGCTCCAGGTCGGCGCAGAACCCGACGAGCTCGTCGAGGGCCGCCACGTCACCCGATACCACCACCGCGGAGCGGCCGTTGACGGCGGCGATGCTGACGCGATTGCCGTAGGGCGCCAACAGTTCCCGCGCGCGATCGGTGCTGCACGCGATCGACAGCATGCCCCCGGAGTGGGCCAGCGATCGCAGCAGTTGGCTGCGCAGCGTGACCACCCGGGCCGCATCGCGCAGCGACAGGGCGCCGGCGACATACGCCGCGGCGATCTCACCCTGCGAATGGCCGATCACCGCGTCCGGGCTAACCCCGACCGACTTCCACAGTTCGGCCAGCGAGACCATCACGGCGAACAGCACCGGCTGCACCACGTCCACGCGGTCCATACCCGGGGCCCCGGGTGCGCCGCGCAGGACGTCGATCAGCGACCAGTCGACGAATTCCGAGAACGCTTCGGCGCACGCATCGATCTGCTGGGCGAATATCGGTGCGGCGTTCAGCAATTCGACGCCCATGCCCAGCCACTGCGAACCCTGGCCGGGGAACACGAAGACGTTCTTGCCCGCCGGCACCGCGGAGCCCTGGATCACCGAACCGGTTAGGTCCGCCATTTCGGAGCCGGCCAATTCGTCCAGCCCGGCCAGCAATCGGTCCCGGTCGCCACCGACGACGACGGCCCGATGCTCGAAGGTCGCGCGGCCGGCCAGCGTCCAAGCCACGTCGGCGACCTCGAGCTCCTCGTGGCCGCGAACGTGTCCAGCCAGCCGGGCGGCCTGAGACCTCAACGCCGACAACGACTTCGCCGACACCACCCACGGCACCACCGCCGGCTTCGGGCGGTCCTCCGGCGGCTCGGGCGCTGGCGCCGCCTCGACGATCACGTGCGCGTTGGTGCCGCTGATGCCGAACGACGACACGCCGGCCCTACGCGGCCGTTCGGCCGCCCAGGGTTGCGCCTCGGTCAGCAGTGACACCGATCCCGCCGACCAATCCACGTGCGGGCTGGGCGCGTCGACATGCAATGTGGCAGGCAACATCTCGTGGCGCATGGCTTGGACCATCTTGATCACCCCGGCCACGCCCGCAGCGGCCTGGGTGTGACCCATGTTCGACTTGATCGAACCCAGCCACAGCGGCTCGGGGCGATCCTGGCCGTAGGTCGCCAACAGCGCCTGGGCCTCGATGGGGTCACCCAGCGTGGTGCCCGTGCCATGGCCCTCGACGACGTCGACGTCGGCCGGCGACAAGCCGGCGTTGGCCAGCGCCGCGCGCACCACCCGCTGCTGCGACGGACCGTTGGGCGCGGTCAACCCGTTCGACGCACCGTCCTGGTTGACCGCCGAGCCGCGCACCACCGCCAGCACCGGATGGCCCAGCCGCCGCGCATCCGAGAGTCGTTCGACGACCAGCATCGCGCCGCCCTCCGACCAACCGACGCCGTCGGCCGCTCCGGCGTAGGCCTTGCAGCGGCCGTCCGGGGCCAGCCCGCGGTGGCGACTGAACTCGACGAACACGGTCGGGGTGGCGTTGACGGTCGCGCCCCCGGCAAGCGCCAGATCGCACTCGCCCGAGCGCAGCGACTGCACCGCCATGTGCAACGCCACCAGCGACGACGAGCAAGCGGTGTCCACCGAGACCGCCGGGCCCTCCAGCCCCAGCACGTACGACACCCGGCCCGAAGCGACGCTGGAGGTCATGCCGGTCAGGCGGTAGCCCTCGATCTCCTCGGCGAGCATGCCGTAGCCCTGGACGATGAGGCCGGCGAACACGCCGGTGGCGCTGCCCCGCAGGCCGCTCGGATCGATCCCGGCCCGCTCCAGGGCCTCCCAGGACAGCTCCAGCAGCATCCGGTGCTGCGGATCCATGGCGAGCGCCTCGCTCGGCGCGATGCCGAAGAACGCCGGATCGAAGTCGGCGACACCGTCCACGAAACCGCCGGTCTGTGCGTACGTCTTATGGCGGGCGTCGGGGTCCGGGTCGAACAGGCTCGCCAGGTCCCAGCCGCGATCGGTGGGGAATTCGGTGATGACGTCGCGGCCGTCGGCGACCATCTGCCACAGGTCTTCTGGGGTCTCTACTCCGCCGGGGAACCGGCAGGACATGCCGACGATCGCGATCGGCTCGCTCGACCGCTCCAGCAGCGCACGGTTGGTGCGTTTCAGGCGCTCGACCTGGACCAGCGCTTTGCGCAGCGCTTCGGTCGCATGCTGGAGTTGATCCACCATCACTACCTCTCGCCTAACTTGGCCGTCAGCTGCCCCGATGCGACTCTCGCCGAGTCACGGAAATTGCTGCACGATGCGAAGTCGTGCTGCTCTCCGGCCCAAGAATGTCGCTGGTGAGTATGGCCAACTCCGACGGGATTTCAAAACGTCCGATGCTCCCGGCTGCTACAGGAGGACCGTCTTTGGCGCGCGCGACGCGCCGCAGCGCCCGCGGGTCTCGTGGCCTGCCCGGACCCGAGTGCACCGCGGTACAACTGACGCGCCGTCCATGGCGCGACTGTACCCGGCTGAGCATCGCTGGTGGTCAGAGCGGTCAGACACCCGCCCGGCGCCAGCCGTCGGCGGCCCGGGCGGCGCTGATCAGCACGTCGCACAATTCTCGCAGTTCGGTCGCCGGGGCCCCCTCTTCCAGGGCGGTGGCGACGTCTTCCGCGGCGCACCGCACCTGGTAGACCCGGTCCGACAGGTCGGCCGCGTCGTCGGCCGACAGCACGATCGCGTCGGCGGGTAGCGCCAGGCCGGCCCCGCCGCCGCCCCGCGTCAGCGAGGCGCGCTGTTCGTATGCCCGCTGCCGGCACGACTGCCGGCAGTACTGGCGGCGCCGTCCCATCCCGGCGTCGGACACGTCTCGACCGCACCAGCGGCACGGCTGCGGGTGGGTGCGACGGCTCACGCCTGCCGACTTTATCGGGATTGCGCGGCGATCCCGGTATCATTGAAGGCCGCGTCGCGTACGCCGGCGGCCCATCGCGGGAACTACGCGGAGCGCCGCAACGTTTGCCGAACGGACATACTTGCCCGACAGCTCAGAGGACCCAGAGGAGTAGCAACATGGCTGATCGCGTTCTTAGGGGCAGTCGCCTCGGAGCCGTGAGCTACGAGACCGACCGCAACCACGACCTCGCGCCGCGCCAGATCGCGCGGTACCGCACCGACAACGGCGAGGAGTTCGAGGTCCCCTTCGCCGACGACGCCGAGATCCCCGGCACCTGGCTGTGCCGCAACGGCATGGAAGGCACCCTGATCGAGGGCGACCTGCCCGAGCCCAAGAAGGTGAAGCCGCCGCGCACGCACTGGGACATGTTGCTCGAGCGTCGCAGCGTCGAAGAACTCGAAGAGCTGCTCAAGGAGCGGCTCGAAATCATCCGCACCCGCCGCCGGGGCTGAGCCCGGCCGCTTAGGTGCGGTTGTCGGCGCGCTGGCTGCCGGCGCGGGTCCTGCGGCCCTCGATGCCCCAGCGGGTCACCTTGACCAGCGCCTCGCGGATGTTGGATCCGCTCATCTTGGAGACGCCGAGCTCGCGTTCGGTGAAGGTGATGGGCACCTCGGCGATGACGAACCCGCCGCAGACGGTGCGCCAGGTCAGGTCGATCTGGAAGCAGTAGCCCTTGGAATCGACCGCATCGAGCCCGATCGCCTCGAGGACCTCGCGGCGGTAGGCGCGGTAACCGGCGGTGATGTCATGCACACCGATACCCAGCGCGAGCCGCGCATAGGTGTTGGCCGTCCACGACAGCGCCCAGCGCCGCCACGGCCAATTTCGCACCGCCCCGCCCTCCACGTAGCGGGAACCGATGGCCAGATCGGCTCCGGCGTCGACGGCGTCCAGCAGCAGGTGCAGCTGCTCGGGGGCGTGGCTGCCGTCGGCGTCCATTTCGACCAGCACCGAGTAGTCGCGGCTCAGCCCCCAGGCGAAGCCCGCCAGGTAGGCGGCACCCAGCCCGTCCTTGGCGGTGCGGTGCATCACGTGGGTGCGACCGGCATCGGCGGCCGCCAGTTCCTCGGCGAGCTCGCCCGTGCCGTCCGGGCTGCTGTCGTCGACGATGAGCAGGTGCACGTGGGGGCAGGCGTCCTTCAGCCGCCGGTGGATCACCGGCAGGTTCTCCCGCTCGTTGTAGGTGGGGATGATCACCAGGACGCGTTCGCTGGGACGGCTCCCCGGGACCCGGGGCGCCGGCTGGCCGGTGGTCATGTAGCTCCTCTGTGTCGGCCGGAATGGCGCGACGGTCGTCGGCCGCCCTCGTGGGGCGGAGTGTAGTCACCGTCGGTGTCCGGCGGCGTCTGGTCCCCGCCCTCCTCGGGCGGACTGGCTGAGTCGGCCTCGTCGGGCGGGCTGTCGCCCGCGGGCGCACCGCCGTTCGGGGATTCGTCCGGGGCCTCGGACCTCTGACGAATGGGACGCGGGAACCATCTATTGTGCCGTATCCCGGCCAGGATGGCCGCTCCGGCCGCCGCGACCAGGAGCCACTGCAGCAGCGGGCCCCACCGCGTCGCCGGCGTCAGTTTGGTCTTCAGCCGCACCTGGATGTCCAGGTAGTCGGGCTGGAAGAAGTCCGTGCGCACCAGTTCGGCGCCGTCCGGCGCGATCACCGCGCTGATGCCCGTGGTGCCGGCGACCACCACGTATCGGTCGTGCTCGACCGCGCGCACCTTGGCGAATCCCAGCTGCTGTTCGCTCATCGTCTTGTTGAAGGTGGCGTTGTTGCTCGGCACGGCCAGCAACTGGGCACCGTTGAGCACCGCCTTGCGCGGCACCCGGTCGAAGATCACTTCCCAGCAGGTGGCGACCCCGACCGGCACCCCGGCGATGTGCACGACGTCGCTGCCCGGCCGGGGCACCATGTTCCCGGCGCGGTTGGCATAGCCGGAGAGATGCCGAAACAGCCAGGGCATCGGCAGGTATTCGCCGAACGGTTGCACGATCTCCTTGTCGTGCCGGTCCGCGGGGCCGGTTGACGGGTTCCACACGATCATCGTGTTGGTGTATTGCGGGTTGTCCGGCGGGCTGCCGGGCAGTTCGGACACGGTGCCGATGAGGATCGGGGCGCCGATCGCGGTCGCGGCCTGCGATATCTCCAGCGCGGCGTCGACATTGGCCAGCGGATCGATGTCCGAGGAGTCTTCCGGCCAGATGACGAATTGCGGTTGCGGCGCCTGCCCGGAGCGCACGTCCTCCGCCAGCCGCAGCGTCTCGTGGACGTGGTTGTCGAGCACCGCCCGGCGTTGCGCGTTGAAGTCGAGGCCCAGCCGCGGCACGTTGCCCTGCACCGCCGCGACGGTGACCGAGGGCTCGCCGCCCGACCCGGTGCCGGCGTGCCGCACCTGCGGCCAGACGATGACCGACGCGAACAACACGAGGCATATGCAGACGCCCGGCAGGACCACCGCCGGCGGTGCCGCATCGGCGTTCGGCGGTTGGTCGCCGCTTCGCGCCCGACGGCCGGCGTGCCACCACTCCACGATCTCGATTGCGATGGCGGTCGCGCTGAAGCCGATCAGCACGATCGCCAGGGAGAGCAGCGCGGCGCCGCCGAGCTTCGCCAGCGGCAGGAAGGGGCCCTGCGCCTGGCCGAATGCCACCACGCCCCAGGGGAAGCCGCCAAACGGCAGGGTGGATTTCAGCCACTCCTGGGCGGTCCACACCAGGGCGAACCAGACGGGCCAGCCCGGCAACCCGCGCACCAGCACGGCGCACAGCCCGAACAGGGCGGGGAACAGCGCGCATGTCATCGCCAACACCGCCCAGGGCACGGCGCCGACGAGGGTGCTGATCCAGGGCAGCAGCGGCAGATAGAAGGCCAGCCCGAACAAGAACCCGTAGCCCAGACCGCCCGCCGGCGTGGTCGCGGGGTGTTTGAGCACCCAGGCCAGCAGCGCGGACGCGACGACCGCGGCCCACCACCAGTTCAGGGAGGGGAAGCTGGTGAACAGCAGCACACCGCCCGCGGTGGCGCACCCCAGCCGGGCCAGCCGCGGCCGCATGGCGGCCCGGACGGCGGGCAGCCGCGCGAGCACCGCCGCGCCCAGCCGGCCCGGCACGGCTTGCAGACGGGCCGCGGTCGGCCGGGCTCCGGCGTCGGAAGTGTCGGTTTCGGGCCCTGGCTCGACGGCGGCGGGCTCGTCGTCGCGTTCCGATTCCGCTTCGTCGCTGATCGGGTCGCTATCGCGAGTTGCGCCGAGATCGTCCACGGGGTCGTCGTCCCTAGCCATGGATGACAGCGCCCCGATGCACGGTCCGCCGGCACCGCGGCAAGGCGTCGGTCGGGCCCAGGCGGGGCAGGGCCGGCACCCGGGCGCGCGGGTCGGTCGACCAGCGCTGAACGGCGTCGCGGGGCGCGTGGACGTCCAGGGCCCCGGCGTCCCAGACGGCGTAGGAGGCCGGCGCGCCGGGCACCAGGGTCCCGGTCTTGCCGTCGTGCACCCCGGCGGCCCGCCAGCCGCCGCGGGTCGCGGCGGCGAAGGCGGCCCGCGCGGACACCGCGCTGCCGGGGGTGTGATGGTTGACCGCCGCGCGCACGCTCGCCCACGGGTCGAGGCCCGTTACCGGTGCGTCGGTACCTAGCGCGAGGGGCACGCCTTGGGATGCTAACAGCGCGAGCGGGTTGAGCTGACTGCCTCGCTCGGCGCCCAGACGCCGCGCGTACATGCCGTCGGCGCCGCCCCACAGCGCGTCGAAGTTGGGTTGCACGCTCGCGATGACGCCCCACTGCCCCAGCCGGTTGGCCTGCTCGGCGGTCACCATCTCGAGGTGCTCGAGGCGGTGCCCGCACCGGGCGACGGCCACCGACCCGAGCCGCGCGACGACCCGTTCGAAGGCCGCGACCACCGCCGTGACGGCGGCGTCGCCGATGACATGAAAGCCCGCGGTCACCCGCGCCTCGGTGCACGCCCGCACGTGCGCCTCGATGAGGTCGGGGTCGAGGTAGCAGGTGCCGCGCCGGTCCTCGGCGTCGGCGTACGGCTCGTGCAGCCAGGCGGTGCGCGACCCGAGTGCGCCGTCGACGAAGAGGTCGCCGGCCAGCCCGCGGGCGCCGGTCTCCTCGATGAGCGTGCGCGCCCGGGCGGGGGTGGTCACCGCCTCGCCCCAATAGCCGGTCACCTCGACGCCGTTTTCCTGCGCCCGCAGCTGCAGCCAGTCGTCCAGCCCGCCGATCTCGGGTCCGGCGCATTCGTGCACCGCGACGATGCCGGCCGCCGCGGCCGCCCGCAGGGCGGCCCCACGGGCCTCGGCGAGTTGCTCGGGGGTCATCAGGCCGCGCGCGACGGCGCGGACCAGGTGGTGGGCGTCGCCGCTGAGCGGACCGTCGGGGCTGAAGCCCGGCGCCGCCGGCAGGTCGGCGGCCAGCCGGCGCAGTCCGGTCGAGGCCAGCGCGGAGTGGACGTCCACCCTGGACAAATAGGCGGGCCGGTCCCCGAGGACAGCGTCCAGGTCGGCGGTCGCGGGCGCGGCGTTCTCCGGCCACGACGATTCGTCCCAGCCGTGTCCCCACACCGGCCGGCCGGGGTGGGCGGCCGCGTAGTCGGCGACCATCTGGATGCACTGCGCGCGCGAACCCGCCGTGCGCAGGTCCAGCCCGCTCAGCGTCAGGCCGGTGGCGGTCAGGTGGATGTGGCTGTCGACGAAGCCAGGCGCCACGAAACCGCCGTCCAGGTCCTCGATGTCCGCCGTCGGGAACAGGCTGCGGCCGATGTCATCGCTGCCCAGCCACGCCACGACGCCGTCCCGCACCGCCATGGCGGTGGCGTAGGGATGGGTCGGGCTGTGCACCCGGCCGTTGACCAGCAGCGTGGTTGCAGTCACAGGGCAAAACTACGTGGGGCGGCTGGCGATGTTCAGTCCCAGCCGGGCCGTCCCGGGAATCCACCGCGCACCGGCTGGTTCGGCAGGGCGGGCGGTTTGAAATCCCGCACGTCCACCACCTCACCGTCGATGTAGTCGGCGCCCGCGGGGGCGCCGCCCTGGCGCGGGCCCGCGCCGAACAGCGTCGCGTCCGCGAGCAACGGCATCCGCCGCCGCAGCCCGCGCATCGCGACCGCCGCCAGTCCCGGGCCCACGGCCGACCGGACGGGCCGGACCAGCAGCAACAGCCCCAACGCCGTGGTGACCAGCCCGGGCACCAGCACCAGGAGTGCGGCCAGGGCGAAGAGCGCGCCGTCGCTCGCCGCGGTGCGGGGAGCGGCCAGGCCGGATCGCAGGTGCGCGATCTGGCGCAGGACGTGCGATCCCATCATCGGCACCATCAGGCCCCAGCCGAGCACGAAGGTGCCCAGCAACGCCAGCACAGTCCAGCCCCATCCGATCGCCGAAGCCAGGGCGATGCTCGCCGCCAGCTCCACGACGGCGTAGATGACAAACAGCCGTGACAGCATGTCTGGCCAACGTCCGCCGACCGCGTCGAAGTTCCCATGGTGATGTCCGGGGCGATTGCAGTTAGATGACGCTATGACCACGATTGAGATCGACACGCCCGAAGGACCGATCGACGCGCTGCTGGACCTGCCCTCGGGCCCGGGCCCGTGGCCCGGCGTCGTGGTGGTTCACGACGCGTTCGGATACGGCCGGGACAAAGAGTCGACGAACAAGCGCATCGCGGATGCCGGCTATGTGTCGATCACCCCGAACATGTACGCGCGGGGCGGCCGGATCCGTTGCATCACCCGGGTGATGAAGGAGCTGCAGACGCAGCGCGGCCGCGCCCTCTCCGACATCCTGGCCGCCCGCGATCACCTGAAGGCCATGCCGGAATGTTCGGGTCAAATCGGCATCGCGGGTTTCTGCATGGGCGGCCAGTTCGCACTGGTGATGTCGCCCAAGGGGTTCGGCGCCTCCGCACCGTTCTATGGCGCTCCCCTGCCCCGCAACCTCGACAAGACGCTGGACGGGGCGTGCCCGATCGTGGCCAGCTTCGGCGCGAAGGACCCGCTGGGCCGAGGCGCGCCCGAGAAGCTGAACGAGGTCATCGCCAGAAAGAACATCACGGCCGACGTTAAGGTCTATCCCGGCGTCGGGCACAGCTTCGCCAACGATCTGCCCGCCCAATCACTGCTTAGGATCACCGGTTTCGGCTATGACGAGGCCGCCACCGAGGACGCCTGGCGCCGCGTTTTCGCGTTCTTCGGCGAACATTTGGCGAGCGCTTCAACCTAGTTGCGTCAGTTGAGCTTTCGCGACAAGGCGGCGGCAAAGGTGTGGGTGTCGCCGGGCCAACGGGCCGACACGTAGCTGCCGTCGTCGACGACGAATGCGGGCCGCGAATCGGTCGCGGTGTCGCGCGCCATGCCCGAGGCCTTGCGCCGCCAGCCCGGTGAACCGCGCACCACGTCGCGGAAATCCGCTGGATCTGCAAGCGCGCGAGTCACTTCCGCCTGCACCGACATGTAGCCATTCGCCTGGCCGGGTTGCTCGGTGTAGGTGCGGTAGTAGTCCCGGTCCCAGAATCGGGTGACCCGCGTCAGTCGCCACGCCAGGCCCTCCATCGCCCACGTCAACGCCGTGGTCTTGCGGCCGTAGAGCACCGAGCGGCCCGTCGCGGGGTCGACGCTGCGCGCGGCGAGCAGCACACCGTGGCAGATGGCACCCACGACCAGCCCGCGGGCGAAGGCGTCCACGACGAGCCGGTGCAGGATGTCGCTGTCGATGTAGCTGCGCATTCCGCGGGCGCGATGGCCGCCGGGCAACAACAGCGCGTCGATGCCGTCGAGGCCGGCTTGGGACCAGGCAATGGGATGCTGAAACTCGTTTGACGCCAACATGTCTCGATAGGCGGCGCGCCCGTCCCTGTTGGCCCTGAGCATCAGCCCGATCAGCGGGATGGCACCGAGCACCGGCAGGGCGGACCAGGCGTCCAGTCCACGACCGGTCACCATGATGTCGTCGGCCGAGCCCGGCGTGCCGCTCTCGGTGGCGAACACCACCCGATGACCGTCGCGGGTCAGGACGCGCCAGCTGACGGCGACCTCGGTGGGGTCGAAGTCGCGGTCCGGGATGGGGATGAGGACGGTGCCCATGAGGCCCTAGGTCTGTGCCACCTTCAACTCGAGGCCGACGTTGTTCTCCATGCCGCCGCGCAGCTTGCTGACGAAGTTGAACACCTTTCCCACGACGCCGTAGCGCTGCCCGATCGCGTCGTAAACCGCCGCCGTCTGCGACTTGTCGAGGATGGCCGCGGTGCCTTCGACGGCCTCGCTGGTCGGCTTGCCCTGCATCGTGCAGGTGGCCAACGTGACCCGCGGCGTGTTGCGGATCCGCTTGACCTTCCACGACTTTTCTCCAGTGATGACCAGGAGCCGGTCCTTGTCCGGGGCCGCCCAGATCGGCGTCGGCTTGGGCTTGCCGTCCTTGGTGAAGGTGGTCAGCAGGATGTATTGCGCCTTGGCGAGATCGGCGAAGGTGGGTGTCACGCTGTCAACCTACGGCAAATTGGGCGGCGAGCACACGCCTTACCCGTCGCAGCGGGCTCGGTGACCGCTGCGCCACAGACATGATGACCGCGCCCTCCACGGCGGCAACCGCGGTGGTGGCCAGATCGGCGGCCGCCGACCGTTCCACGCCCGCTTCGCGGAGTAACTGGGCCAGCATGCCTTCCCACGTGCTGAAGGCCGCCGCCGCGGTGTCGGCGGCGGCGGGCGCCTCCGCGCGGCCCAGCGTCGCCGCCACGATCGGGCAGCCGGCCGTGTAGTCGGTGTCGGCCAGCATCGCTTCCCACTTCTGCAGGAAGGCGCCCACCGCTCGCGCGGGATCGGCGTCATTCATGCAGTTCTGGATGGTTCCGGTGAGCTCGGCGGCAGCGGTTTCGGTTGCCGCCTCCACGAGTTCCGGTTTGCCACCGGGGAAGTTCAGGTAGAGCGTTCTGCGCGCCAGGCCCGAGTGGTCGAGTAGCGCCGAGACGCTCGCGCCGGCGACTCCGGCGGTGCGAACGAGCGCAATCGCGCTGGCAATCAACCGCTCCCGTGCAGACATCGACTTTCCTCACCTTCGCAGTTCGGCTCACTCACTTGCGGTAGACCGATCATTCTACTAGATTAGCGCCAATGGTAGACCGACCGATCTACCACGACGAGGACCGGAGGCTACCGATGTCGAGCAACGCGGACGACACGATCACGACCCGACAGGCCGTCCGAAAATTCCGAAGGGAACGCCTCATCGGGCGTTACGTCGCCAACCCGGTGGTGGCGTTACTCAGCCGGCTCGGCGTCCGGACGACGTTCGCGACCGAGCTCGAAACGACCGGGCGAAAATCCGGGAACCGCCGCCGCGTTCCGGTTGCCGCTAACTTCGACGATCAAGGAGCCTGGGTGATTTCCCAGCACGGACGACGCTCCGGCTGGGCGCTCAACGTCGCGGCCGACCCGAAAGTGCGCATCCGGCAACGGAACCGGTGGCGTTCCGGCATCGCCCGGTTCGCGCCCGACGATGATCCTGCGAAGCGGGCCCGCACCTTCGCGACATCGCGGCTGTGGTCACCGGTCGTCGCCGCAACCTTCCGCGCCCTGCAGTCCGACCCGATCAGCGTCCGAATCGACTTCACGGACTGACCCCCGCGAGCAGACGCCAAATCGCACGGGAATGGTCTTATTTATGCGATTTTGCGTCTGCTCGCGCAGGGAAACTTAGCCCTCCAGGTCGCCCTCGGTCTCGAGCAGGGCCTGGCGCAGCCCGTCCAGGGTCTCCCGTTCGGGCTGTGCCCACATGCCGCGGCCGGCGGCCTCCAGCAGCCGTTCGGCCATCCCATGCAGCGCCCAGGGGTTGGACTCCGCCATGAACTTGCGGTTCTCGGGATCCAGCACGTAGCGCTCGGTGAGCTGTTCGTACATCCAGTCCGCCATCACGCCCGCGGTCGCGTCGTAACCGAACAGGTAATCCACGGTGGCCGCCATCTCGAATGCGCCCTTGTAGCCGTGCCGGCGCATGGCGGCCATCCAGCGTGGGTTGACGACGCGGGCACGGAAGACCCGCGTGGTCTCCTCGGACAGCGTGCGAGTGCGGATGGCGTCGGGTCTGGTGTTGTCGCCGATGTAGGCGGCCGGCGCCTGGCCGGTCAACGCCCGCACCGTGGCGACCATGCCGCCGTGGTACTGGAAATAGTCGTCGGAGTCGGCGATGTCGTGTTCGCGGGTGTCGGTGTTCTTGGCGGCCACCGCGATGCGCCGGTACTGACGGTTCATGTCGTCGACGGCCTCGCGACCGTCCAGGTCGCGGCCGTAGGCGAAGCCACCCCACGCGGTGTACACCTGCGCCAGATCGGCGTCGTCGCGCCAGTTGCGGCTGTCGATCAGCTGCAGCAGTCCGGCGCCGTAGGTGCCCGGCTTGGAGCCGAAAATCCTTGTCGTCGAGCGCCGCTGGTCGCCGTGCTGGGCGAGGTCGGCCTGGGCGTGTGCACGCACGTAGTTGTCGTCCGCGGGCTCGTCGAGTTCGGCGACCAGCCGCACCGCGTCGTCGAGCATGGTCACCACATGTGGGAAGGCATCGCGGAAGAACCCGGAGATCCGCACGGTCACGTCGATGCGCGGGCGGCCCAGTTCGGCCAGCGGAATGGGGTCGAGGTCGACGACGCGCCGCGACGCGTCGTCCCAGACCGGCCGAACACCCAGCAGCGCAAGCACTTCGGCGATGTCGTCGCCGGCGGTGCGCATCGCCGAGGTGCCCCACACCGACAGCCCCACCGATTGCGGCCACCGCCCGTGGTCGTCGCAGTAGCGGGTGAGCAGCGAATCGGCCAGGGCCACACCGGCTTCCCAGGCCAGCCACGACGGCACCGCCTTGGGGTCGACGGAGTAGAAGTTGCGCCCGGTGGGCAGCACGTTGACCAGACCGCGCAGTGGCGATCCGGACGGCCCGGCAGGGATGAAGTGGCCGTCCAAGGCATTGAGGACCTGGTCGATCTCGGCGGCGGTGCCGGCCAGCCGGGGCACCACCTCGGTGGCGGCGAACCGCAGCACTTCCGCCACCTCGGGGTTGTCGGTGATGCGGTCGGCGGCGTCGGGCTCCCAGCCGCTGGCCTGCAGCGCCGCGATGAGTCCGCGGGCCGCTGCCTCGGCCGAGTCGACCGATGCGCGTTCGTCGGTACCGTCCTCCGCAAGGCCCAGCGCCTGCCGCAATCCCGGGATGGCCTGCTCTCCCCCGAACAGCTGGCGGGCGCGCAGGATCGCCAGCACAAGGTCGAGTTCGGTTTCTCCCGAAGGCTTTTGGCCCAGTACATGCAGGCCGTCGCGGATTTGCACATCCTTGATCTCGCACAGCCAACCGTCGACGTGCAGCAGCATGTCGTCGAACGAGTCCTCCGGGGGCCGCTCGGTGAGCCCGAGATCGTGGTCCATCTTGGCGGCCCGGATCAGCGTCCAGATCTGTTGGCGGATGGCGGGCAGCTTGCCGGGGTCCAGCGCCGCGACGTTGGCGTGCTCGTCGAGCAATTGCTCCAACCGGGCGATGTCACCGTAGGTTTCGGCGCGCGCCATCGGCGGGATGAGGTGGTCGACGAGCACCGCATGCGCCCGCCTCTTGGCCTGGGTGCCCTCGCCGGGGTCGTTGACCAGGAAGGGGTAGATCATCGGCAGGTTGCCCAGCGCGGCGTCGGATCCGCAGGCCGCCGACATCCCGAGGGTCTTTCCGGGCAGCCACTCCAGGTTGCCGTGCTTGCCCAGGTGGACGACGGCGTGCGCACCGAAGCCGGCGTCGAGCCAGTGGTAGGCGGCCAGGTAGTGGTGGCTGGGCGGCAGGTCGGGGTCGTGATAGATCGCCACCGGGTTCTCGCCGAAACCGCGGGGCGGCTGGACCATCAGCACCAGGTTGCCCGCTTGCATTGCGGCAATGACGATTTCACCGTCGGGGTCATTGGTGCGGTCCACGAACAGGTCCCCGGGCGGCGGGCCCCAGTGCTTTGTCACCGCGTCGGTCAGCTCCGCGGGCAGCGTGGCGAACCAGTCCCGGTAATCCTTGGCGGACACCCGAATTGGGTTGCCGGCCAGTTGACCCTCGGTGAGCCAGTCGGGGTCCTGCCCGCCGCGCTCGATCAATGCGTGGATCAGCGCGTCACCGTCGTCGGCGTCGACCCCGGGCACGTCGCCCACCCGGTATCCGCGCTCGCGCATCGCCCGCAGGAACGCGACCGCGCTCGCCGGGGTGTCCAGGCCGACGGCGTTGCCGATCCGCGCGTGTTTGGTGGGGTACGCCGAGAACACCAGGGCCACTCGCTTGTCGGCCGCGGCGATGTGGCGCAGCCGCGCGTGCCGAATCGCCAGACCCGCGACTCGCGCGCATCGTTCCGGGTCGGCGACATAGGAGATCAGCCCGTCGTCGTCGATCTCCTTGAACGAGAACGGGACGGTGATGATGCGGCCGTCGAACTCGGGCACCGCCACCTGGGTGGCCACGTCGAGCGGGCTGAGCCCGTCGTCGTTGTCGCTCCACTGGGCCCGAGAGCTCGTCAGGCACAATCCCTGCAGGATCGGAATATCCAGGGCGGCAAGGTGTTCGACGTTCCAGCTGTCATCGTCTCCGCCGGCGGACGCCGTGGCCGGTTTCAGTCCCCCGGCGGCCAGGACGGTGACCACCATGGCGTCGGCGTCGCCCAGTCGTTGCAGCAGTTCGGGTTCGGCGGTGCGCAGCGACGCGCAGTACACCGGCAACGGCCGCCCGCCGGCGTCCTCGATGGCGCGGCACAGCGCCTCGATGTAGCCGGTGTTGCCGGCCAGCTGTTGCGCGCGGTAGTACAGGACGGCGATCGCGGGGCCGTCGCCGACGGCGGCGGGCCGCTCCAGCTCGCCCCACGTGGGGGTGACGACGGGCGGCCCGAACCCGAAGCCGGTCATCAGCACGGTGTCGGACAGGAAGGCATGCAGCTGGCGCAGGTTTTCGACACCGCCGTGCGCGAGGTAGATGTGCGCCTGCACCGCGATGCCGGCCGCGAGCGTGGACAGGCCGGTCAGCTCGGCATCGGCGGCCTGCTCGCCGCTGACCAGCACCGTCGGCACGCCGCTGGCGATCACCGCATCGATGCCGCTCTGCCAGGCGCGGTAGCCCCCGAGGATGCGGACCACGACGATCGCGGCGTCGGACAGCAGGTCGGGCAGATCGGCTTCATCCAGGCGGGATGGGTTGGCCCACCGATAATTTTTTCCGCTGGAGCGGGCGCTGATCAGGTCCGTGTCGGACGTCGAGAGCAGCAGGATGGTCGGCTCAGCCACCCCCTATTCGTACCGGAACGTCCCCGCGATCCGGGCGGCGACCTCCTCGGCGACCCGCAGCGCCTCCTCGCTTTTGCCCGGCTCGTAGCGATCCGCCGCGGCGTCGTAGTCGGCGCCGGCGATGGACCCGTGGTCGGCGGCCAGCTCCACCAGCTCCACCGGCCACCCGACCCGTTGGAGGCTGGCGGCGAACTCCGTGCTGACCGCCACCGGTACGACGTCGTCGCCCAGGCCGTGCAGCAACGTGAACGGCGCGCCGACACGCTCCGGGGAGAGTTCGTCGCTGACGCGCCGACCGAAAATCGGGTCGGGGACCATGAACGCGCCTGCCAAACAGACGGTATGCGCCAACTGCACATCGCCGCTGACGGCCAGCGCCGCCGCCGCCACGCCTCCCATCGACCACCCGACGAGCACGATGGCGTCGGGTTCGGCGGCGTGCTTGCGCGCGAAGTCGAGCGATCCCAACAGGTCCGCGCGGCCGCCGTCCTCGGCGTGGGAGTTCCAGTCCGGCGCCACGACCGCCGCGCCGCGCACGGCGAGCATGCCGGCGAGGGGCCCGAAAGACGCGCGCGCATCCGTCTGCATGCCGTGCCATAACAGGACCGTGGGCTGCGCCGGATCGCCGTAGACATCGACCAACCGGCCTGGCGCGTATTCGACCGTCTGCATGCGGACGAGTGTGCCCGGCGCGGCACCGATCCAATCCCCGACCCGGAAAAAATTAGTGACGCTCGCGTGCCTTAGCCGGTGTTAGCGTTGTTTGAACGTCAAGAACGACAAGCTGACCCGAGGATGGCCGAATGTCAATAGTTGCCGATGCACTCCGCATGCTCACCAACTTGGGAAACTTCGGATCGCAGTTCATCGGACTGGACGCCAAACTCACGCCGCCCACCTCCGACACCGACGGCGGCAGCGAATACCTGGCAGCCAGCGTGACCGGCATGACCGGCGGTCTGGGAAGCTCATTTACGTCGCGTCAAATTCTCGGCGGGGTATATAAGGCGACCGATTTCGTCACGCAATACGACCGCAACAAAGGGGTCAGAACTAATTTCAGTGACGCGAGATGGGCGAAACATACCAAGTATTTGTACAACCCAAACGACAGGGTGCAGACCGCTTTGCGGGGCAAGCCGGGTTTCAATGTGGCAAACCCTATGCAAGGCCGTACGGGCGCAGCGGTAAATATCCTCCCCTGGACGGCCAGCGTTGTCGGGTACTTGGAACTGCTGACGGGATTCGGCCCTCCTAACGAGGGAAACGATCTGAAAGCGGGTGCGGAACTGTGGGGCGCACTCCACGAACAGCTGAAATCAGCCATTCCTCGCGAGGGCTGGGAAGGAGAGGCTTCTGACGCCTACGCAGCCCAGGTGGCGTTGCTGCGAGACATCGCGCAGACGATGGCGGGTCTGGACGGCCAGCTGGCAGAGATCGTCGCGAATCAAGCGGAATGGGTCACCCACTTTCGCCTAGGCTTCGGGATATTGCTCAACCTGCTTACCGCGGCGATCGCCATTGAGGTCGTCCTGAGAATAGCTTTGGCGTATGTACCGGGCGGACCGGCGTGGGCAGTGGGTTGGGCAATCGCGGCGTCGTCGCTTGCAATGGCTGCTGCCCTCGGCATGCTCGGCGCCTTGACTGGCATATCGGTGGAAAACCGCAACAAGGCGGACCATCTGACCTCCGAGATAGAGCGCCTGGGTGCGGCCGCGGCCCAAATCGCGGTTGAGTCGACCGCCCAGAGCGTGGTCACGGCGGCACCCGAGTCGCGGGTCTCCGAATTCCAAAGTCTTGACGGCCCGTCCGCGACGCTAGCCGCGCCCGGCGGCGGGCAATCCGTCCGGCCAAAGGTGACTGGGCAGGAATCCGAACGCACGCAGACAGGCACGCTCGAGAGTTCCCCGGACGCCAAACGCGACGACACACAATCCGCCGGAATGCCAACCCTCGCGGCATTGATGCAACTGTCGAATCGAGAGGGGAACAACCCGGCGCAATCACCCGGTCGGCAACGGCGCCAGGCGAATTCAACGACCGAAGCGACCCCGGCGGACACCGGCCAAACCCAGGGCGCGGGCTCGGATGCCACCGACCGCGCACCCGTCGAGGCCGCCGGCGATACCAAGCGGACGCCTCAACCGAACCTCGGCACGCAACTTCGCTGACGGCGTGGCCGTACCGTGGACGGATGGCCAGATCGCGTGACACCGACGCCTGCCCGGGTGCGCTGCAGGTGCACCGGGCGGCCGACGGCGCGTTGGCGCGGATCCGGCTGCCCGGCGGCGCGCTGACCGCCGCCCAACTGGCGGCGCTGTCGCGGGTGGCGAGCCAATACGGCTCGTCGACGCTGGAGCTCACCGCGCGCGGCAACGTGCAGGTGCGCGGGATCAGCGATGTGGCGGCCGCGGCCGAGGCGGTCGCCGAGGCCGGACTCTTGCCGTCGGAGACGCACGAACGGGTCCGCAACATCGTCGCGTCCCCGCTCTCCGGCCGGGCCGGTGGAACCGCTGACGTGCGGCCGTGGGTCGCCGAGCTGGACGCGGCGATCCGCGCCGAACCGAGCCTCGTCGAGCTGGGCGGCCGGTTCTGGTTCAGCCTCGACGACGGGCGCGGCGACGTCTCGGGCCAGCGCGCCGACGTCGGCGTGCACGCGTTCCCCGACGGCTGGGCGCTGCTGCTCGCGGGCCGTGACACCGGTGTCCGGCTGGCGGGAGGCGAGGTGGTCGAGACGCTCGTCGTCATCGCGACCCGTTTCGCGACCACACGCGGAACCGCTTGGCGCGTCAAGGAATTAGACGACATAGAAGGCCTGTTGCCGGGTGTCGAACTCGGCGACAATTACTTTCCGCCGGTCACTAGGCCGCCAGTGGGCTGGATCAACCAGAACGACGGCCGAGTGGCGCTCGGCGCCGCGGTCCCGTTGGGTGTGCTGTCGGCACGCGTCGCGGAGTACCTGGCGGTGATCGAGGCCCCGCTGGTGATCACGCCGTGGCGATCGGTGCTCGTCTGCGATCTCGACGAGGCCGTCGCCGACGTAGCGCTGCGGGTGCTGGCGCCGTTGGGCTTGGTTTTCGACGAGAACTCCCCCTGGCTGAACCTCAGCGCCTGCACCGGCAGCCCCGGGTGCGCGCATTCGCGTGCCGATGTCCGGGCCGACGCCGCCGGGGCGCTGGACGCGGATTCGGGAGTGCACCGTCACTTCGTCGGCTGCGAGCGCGCCTGCGGCAGCCCACTGGCCGGCGAAGTGCTGCTGGCGACCGGCGACGGATACCGCCCGCTTCGCGGCGACCCCCAGCGCGGCGAAGCCGCCAGAACCTTAGGGTAATCGGGTGCTCGACTACATCCGCGACGCGGCGGAGATCTATCGCCAGTCGTTCGCGGCGATTCGCGCCGAGGCCGACCTGGCCCGGTTCCCGGACGACATCGCCCGGGTGGTGGTCCGCCTGATCCACACCTGCGGGCAGGTCGACGTCGCCGAGCACGTCGCCTACACCGACGACGTCGCCGCCCGCGTCGGATCCGCGCTGCGCAACGGCGCCCCGGTGCTGTGCGATTCGTCGATGGTGGCGGCCGGGATCACCGCGGCGCGGCTGCCCGCCGGCAACGAGGTGGTGTCGCTGGTCGCTGATCCGCGCGCTCCCGAGCTGGCCGCCCGGCGCCAGACCACCCGGTCGGCGGCCGGGGTGGAGTTGTGGGCCGACCGGCTGCCCGGCGCCGTGCTGGCGATCGGCAACGCGCCGACCGCACTTTTCCGGCTGCTCGAGCTGATCGACGAGGGTGTCGCCCCGCCGGCCGGGGTGCTGGGCGGCCCGGTTGGATTCGTCGGGTCGGCACAGTCCAAGCAGGAGCTCATCGACCGCCCGCGCGGGATGTCGTACCTGGTGGTGCGGGGCCGCCGCGGCGGCAGCGCGATGGCCGCCGCCGCCGTCAACGCGATCGCGAGCGACCGCGAATGACCGGCCTCGCAAACCACAGAGGCACCCTCTGGGGGGTCGGGCTCGGGCCCGGGGATCCGGAATTGGTGACCGTCAAGGCCGCCCGGGTGATCGGCGAGGCCGACGTGGTGGCCTACCACAGCGCGCGGCACGGTCGCAGCATCGCGCGCGGCATCGCCGAACCGTACCTGCGGCCCGGCCAGATCGAGGAGCACCTGATCTACCCGGTGACCACGGAGGTGACCGATCATCCCGGCGGCTACGCCGGGGCGCTCGAGGACTTCTACGTCGAGGCCGCCGCGCGCATCGCCGCGCACCTCGACGCGGGCCGCAACGTGGCGCTGCTCGCCGAGGGCGACCCGCTCTTCTACAGCTCCTACATGCATTTGCACACCCGGCTGACGCAGCGCTTCGATGCCGTCATCGTGCCGGGTGTGACGTCGGTGAGCGCCGCCTCGGCGGCCATCGCGACGCCGTTGGTGGCCGGCGACGAGGTGCTCTCGGTGCTGCCGGGCACGCTCCCGATCGCCGAATTGACCCGCCGCCTGGCCGACGCCGACGCCGCGGTGGTGCTCAAACTGGGCCGCTCGTATCACGCTGTGCGGGAAGCCCTTTCGGCATCCGGACAGCTTGACGACGCCTATTACGTGGAACGGGCCAGCACGGCCGGACAGCGCATCCTGCCCGCCGCCGAGGTCGACGAAACGGGCGTGCCGTACTTCTCGCTGGCGATGTTGCCGGGCGGGCGACGCGGGCGGCAGCCGGCGGCCGGCACCGTCGCGGTCGTGGGTCTGGGCCCCGGCGGCAGCGATTGGATGACCCCGCAGAGCCGGCGCGAGCTGGCGAGCGCGACCGACCTGATCGGCTATGGCGGCTATCTGGACCGCGTGCCGGTGCGCGACGGGCAACGGCGCCACCCCAGCGACAACACCGACGAACCGGCGCGGGCCCGGCTGGCGTGTGCGCTGGCGGAAGAGGGCCGGGCCGTAGCGGTGGTGTCGTCGGGCGATCCTGGGGTCTTCGCGATGGCCACCGCGGTATTGGAAGAGGCCAAAGAATGGCCGGGCGTGCGGGTCCGCGTCATTCCGGCGATGACGGCCGCGCAGGCCGTGGCGAGCCGGGTCGGCGCGCCGCTGGGTCACGACTACGCGGTGATCTCGCTGTCCGACCGGCTCAAGCCGTGGGACATCATCGCCGAGCGGCTGGCCGCCGCGGCCGCCGCAGACCTCGTGCTCGCGATATACAACCCGGCGTCCAAGACGCGCACTTGGCAGGTCGGCGCGATGCGCGACCTGCTCTTGGAACACCGCGAACCCGCGACGCCGGTGGTGATCGGCCGCAACGTGTCCGGACCCGACGAGGACGTCCGCGTGGTGCGGCTGGCCGACCTCGACCCCGCCACGGTGGACATGCGCTGCCTGCTGATCGTCGGCTCGTCGCAAACGCAATGGCACGCAAGCGATTTCGGTGATCGGGTGTTCACCCCGCGGCGGTACCCGAGTTAAGGCCTAGTCTTCGCTCCAGCTGCTCGGCATCATCGGCACGCTGGGGCCGTCGCTTAACCGGTCGCGCGTCAGCGTCGCCAACCCGGCTGGCCGGGCGACACCGGATCGCGCTGCGGCCCCGGCGAATCCGAGCGGTCCGCCGCCCTGATCCGAAGCGCGCACCGCGGCCGGATCTTCGTCGTCGACAGCCTCCTGGTCCAGGTCCATGAATTCGTAGCGGTAGGCCCGGTCCGTGGCCGCACCGGGGCGGCGCCGACGGGCCCGTGCCTTCTTTTTGGCATCTGCCGCCGCCGCGGCCGCGGCCGGCGCGTCGACGTCGTCGGGCACCGGCTCCTCGGTCTTGCGACGCGCCCGGCCGCTGGCGGTGCCGCGCGCCGCCAGGCCCGAAAGTCCCACGGCGTACAGGGCATCGGACATCCCCGCGCCGATCCCGTCGGTGGCCGTGGGGCTGAACCCCGACCCCGGCCCGCCGCCGCCCGGTCCGCCGGCGGAAGGCGTGGCCACGGTCGAGGCGGGCGCGCTGGACACCGTCTGGACATGGCTGATGCCGGCGGGGGCGGTCCCGAGGGTCGGTGCCGGCGCGGAGGCCATCGGCGCCGGCGCGGGCGCGGCCGCCGGCAGCGGTGCGGAGACCGCGAGCGGGGCCGCGACGCTGACCGCGGTGACGGCCGCGGCCGCGCTCCCTGCCGCGGCGCCGGCCAGTAGGGAAACGGCCATCGGTGCGAGCACGACCGCCATCTGGATGGCGGCTTGCATGAAGGGCCAGAAGATCATCAGGGTGTGGAAGATGGCCCAGCCGAGGGCGCTGGAGAGGGCCGGCGAGAAACCCAATTGGCCGAAGAACGAGGCGAGGCCGTTGACGAACGGCACCGGTGGGAACGGCCAGCCACCCGGGTTGAGGTCCTTGGACACCGGCCACGCGAAGTTCTTGGTGTACTGCTGCAGCCACGCCGTGAGCTGGTCCTGCCACGACGGGTAGGTCTGGGTGGCCTGCTGTTGGGTGTCGGCGGCTTGCGCCGCGGCGACGCTCGCCTCCGCGCCCGGGGTGACGATGGGCGGCGCGGGCGTGGACGCGGGGACCGCCGCGAGGGCGGACTCGGCCACCACCTGGTAGGTGGTCATGGTCTCGGCGGCCTGCAGCCACATGCGCGCGTAGTCGGCCTCGTTCACCGCGATGGGAATCGTATTGATGCCGAAAAAGTTCGTCGCCACCAGCGCCGCGTGGGTCGCGTGGTTGGCGGCGAGCTCGGGCATCGTCGGCATGGTGGCCAGCGCCGCCGTGTAGGCGCCGGCTGCCGTCTCGTGCAGCGCGGCCGCGGCCGCGCTGTTGGCCGAGCTCTCCAGCAGCCAGGCCAGGTACGGGGCGTGGGCCGCCACGTACTGTTCGGCGCTGGGCCCGCCCCAGGCACCGCCCTGCACGGCGGCCAGGAGCGCGCCGAGTTCGTCTGCGGCATCGGTGTATTGGCTGCTCATCGACGACCACGTCGCCGCAGCGGCGAGCAGCGGCCCGGGTCCGGGGCCGCTGCTCAGCAAGGTCGAGTGCACTTCAGGCGGGAAGGCGATCCAGATCGGGGCGGTCATCGTCGGTGGCCTGCGGGCACGAACACGAATACCTCTTCGGTGGGTGAGCTGGGTCTGCGTACCTTCAGTGGTCGGTTTGCCGGACGGATTAGTTCCCCCGGGTTGATTTCGGGTGCTCTTTGCACGCGGACCGGGCATGCGCAACGATGCAGTGATGCGGTGTGACGCGGCGCGTGAGGCGCTTTCGGCTCGACTGGACGGCGAACGTCCCCAAGCGCTCGCGCAGCAGGTCGACGCGCATCTCGAATCGTGCCGCCGTTGCCGTTCGTGGCTGATCGGCGCCGCGGTGCAGACCCGCCGGATGGCCTCGGTCGAGCCCGGCGACGGACCGGACCTGGTGGCGAAGATCATGGCGAGCATCGGCGAGGAATCGTCGGGACGGCAGCGCCGGATGCGTTGGCTGCGTGCGCACTACCGGCGGTGGGGCCTGATCGCTGTCGGGTTGTTCCAGGTGGCGATCGCCGCCGCGCAGATCAGCGGGATCGATTTCGGCATGGTGTCGGGTCACATGCACGGCGCGATGTCGGGTGAGCACCTGATGCACGAGTCCACCGCCTGGTTGCTGGCCTTGGGTTTGGCGATGATCGCCGCCGGCGTGTGGCCCGTCACCGCGATTGGGGTGGCGGCGATTACGGGCGTTTATTCGGTTGCGCTGCTGGGCTACGTGATCGTGGATGCCTTCGCGGGCGAGGTGACGGCGACGCGCATCGCCAGTCACATGCCCTTGCTGTTGGGCCTCGCGTTCGCGTTGCTGGTGGCGCGGGAGCGGGTGCGATCGGACCGATCGGGCGCCTCCGAAGGGACGGACGACGCCGGTTGGCGACCGGAGGCTCCCACCGGCCGACGACGCGCCCACCTGTGGCCCATCAACCGGTCCGCGGTCGACCCCGCCGCAGCCGCTACGACGGACCGTCGTAGACTCAGTGAGCCCGCGAAACAAAGGTGGTTCGCCATGATCGCGTCAAGCGATGACGAGGCCGTTACCGAACTCGCGTTGGCCGCCGCGCGTGGAAGTGACCGTGCGCTCGAGGCATTCATCAAAGCCACCCAGCAAGACGTGTGGCGGTTCGTCACGTATCTGTCGGATGCGGGCAGCGCCGACGACCTGACACAGGAGACCTTCCTGCGGGCGATCGGTGCCATCGAACGGTTCTCCGGGCGTTCGAGCGCCCGGACCTGGCTGCTCGCGATCGCGCGCCGCGTCGTCGCGGACCACATCCGCCACGTCCAGTCACGGCCCCGCGCCGCGCTGGGCGCCGACCCGGAGCACGTGCTGCGCGGCGACCGGCACGCCCGCGGATTCGAGGACCTGGTCGAGGTCACGACGATGATCGCCAGTCTCACCGCCGAGCAACGGGAAGCCCTGTTGCTCACCCAGTTGTTGGGGCTGCCCTACGCCGACGCCGCGGCGGTTTGCGGTTGCCCGGTGGGCACCATCCGATCCCGCGTCGCACGCGCCCGCGACGCGCTGCTGGCCGCCGACGCCGAGCGCGACGACCTGACCGGCTAGCCCAAACCCGTCACCCAGTCGGTGGCCTGCTCGACGCTGCCCACCACCGTCACGCCGGCCGGTAGCGGCGGCCGCGCCACCATGACCACCGGAATACCCTGTGCCGCAGCCGCGTCCAGCTTCGCGCGGGTCATGTCCCCACCGCTGTTCTTGGTGACCAACGCGTCGATGCGGTGTTCTCGCAACAGGGCCAGCTCGCCGTCGTAACGATACGGGCCGCGGGACAGCACCAGCTGGTGTCGGCGCGGCAGGGACGACGGCTCGGGTTCGGTCACCGCGCGGATGAGAAACCACGCGTCGCTGTCCGCGAAGGCCTTGGTTCCCGAGCGTCCGGTGGTGAGAAACACCCGCGAAAACGCTTGTCGCGCGGCGGCTTCCGCGGCCTGGCTGTCCGATTCGACCACGATCGCCGAGCCCGGGTCCCAGGCCGGACGAGCCAGCACCAGGTGCGGCATCTTCAGCTCAGCGCAGACGGCGGCAGCGTGCGCCGTCATCGTCGCCGCGAACGGGTGGGTCGCATCGATCACCGCGTCGATGCGTTCGTCGAGGAGCCAGCGCCGCAGTCCGTCGGGGCCGCCGAAGCCACCGATGCGTACCGGGCCGACCGGCAGCGCGGGGTCGGGCACCCGTCCGGCCAGCGAGCTGACGATGTCGATGTGCGGGTGCAGGGCCTTGGCCAGTGCGCGACCTTCGGCCGTGCCGCCGAGCAGCAGCACGCGCATCAGTGCCTGCTCCCCCGCGTGCGCCCGGTCGAATACAGGTAGCTGTCCGTGAATCCCTCGGCGGCGAGCACACCGCCGATGATGATCACCGCCGTCTTGCTGATGCCGGCCCGATGCGTCTGTTCGGCGATGTCGGCGAGCGCGCCGCGCAGCACCACCTGCTGCGGCCAGCTCGCGAATGCCACGACGGCACAGGGTGTTTCGGGCCGGTAGCCACCGTCGAGAAGCTGTGGCACGATGGCATCGATCTGGGCCGCGGCCAAATGCAAGACCAGTGTGCCGCCGGATCGGGCGAGGGTGGCGAGGTCTTCACCGGGCGGCATGGCCGTCGACAAGGTGGCGACCCGGGTCAGGGTCACGGTCTGCGCGACGCCGGGAACGGTGAGCTCGCGCTTGAGCGCGGCCGCCGCCGCGGCGAAAGACGTTACGCCGGGCACGATTTCGTAAGCGATCCCCAGCGCGTCGAGCCGTCGGCATTGCTCTGCCAGCGCGCTGTAGATGGACGGGTCGCCGGAATGCAGCCGTGCAACGTCGTGGCCGGCGGCGTCGGCGTCGGCGAGCTCGGCAACGATCTGGTCCAGCGTCAGCGGGCCGGTGTCAACGACTTTCGCCCCGGGCGGGCACGCCGCCAACAGGTCGTCGGGCATGATCGAGCCCGCGTACAAACACACCGGGCAGGACCCGAGGAGCCGCTGGCCGCGGACGGTGATGAGATCGGCCGCACCCGGGCCGGCACCGATGAAATACACCGTCATTTGGTCATCGCCCACTGGGTGACGGGCATCTGTGGACGCCAACCGGTGAAGCCGCCGAGCGGCTCGCCCCGATAGTGTTGGAAGCGGTGCAGGTGTCCCCCGAGTCGCGAATACGCCTGCGCGAGAGCCGCTTCGGATTCGGCGGTGACCGCGTTGACGACCAGGCGGCCGCCCGTCGGCAAGTTGTCGAGGCAGGCGTCGAGCAGTCCCGGCTGGGTGAGGCCGCCACCGATGAAGATCGCCGACGGTGGGTCCAGTCCGTCGAACGCCGCCGGGGCATCAGCACGCACATCGATGCCGGCGCCGAAATGGGCGGCGTTGAACTCGATGTTGTCGCGGCGTCTTTCGTCCCGCTCGAATGCGACCGCGGTGCAGCCGCGCCAGCTCAGGCACCACTCGACGCTGACGCTGCCAGAGCCCGCGCCGACGTCCCAGAGCCGCTCGCCGGGGCGCGGTGCCAGCGCCGCCAGGGTCACCGCGCGGATCCCGTGTTTGGTGATTTGCCCGTCGTGCGCGAACGCGTCGTCGGGCAGCGGCGACAGGCGTTCGTCGGGCAGGTAGCGGATGGCGATGACGTTGAGGTCGTCGATGTCCGATGGCGCGCCGTCGGCCCATTCGCGCGCGGTGCCGTCCCGGCGATGTTCGGTTGGCCCGCCCAAGTTTTCGAGGATGGTCAGGACCGATTCGCCGCGGCCATGCGCGTCGAGTAGCACAGCGACCTCGTTGGGTGTGGCGCCGCTCTTCGACAGCACGATCGCCTGGCCGCCGCGGCGTATCGCGGTGTGCGTCGGCGCGGTGACCAGGCTGATCACCTCCGTGTCGTGGGCGTTCCAGCCCATTCGCGCGCACGCCAATGTCACCGAGGACACGTGCGGCAGCACCCGCACCTGCTCGGGGCCGTGCAGCCGGATCAGCGTCCCCCCGATGCCGTGCAGTAGCGGATCGCCGCTGGCCACCACATGCACGTCCCCCGCATGGTCGTCGAGCAACGTCCGCAACGCGGGCAGCATCGGCGAGGGCCACTGCCGCCGGGACGCCGCAACGGTGTCGTCGAGCAGGTCGAGTTGCCGTTTCGATCCGTAAATTGTTGTAGCCCTGCGCAATTCGTGATGCGACGACTCCGCGAGCCCCGCCATGCCGTCGGCGCCGATCCCGACAACGATTATCATCGCGGCATCCTGCGCCATAAAAACTGCGGCACCACCCGCATTACGGCCGAGGCGGGACCCAACGCCCACGGGATCCACACGGAGCGGCGGCCTTTGGCCAGCGCCCGCGCGGTCGCCGCGGCCACCTGCGCCGGGGTGCTGGACAACGGCGCCGCCTCCATGCCCTCCGTCATGCGCCCGATCACAAAGCCGGGCCGGGCGATCAGCAGTCGGATCCCGGTGCCGTGCAGCGCGTCGGCCAAGCCGCTGGCGAACCCGTCGAGACCGGCCTTCGCCGAGCCGTAGACATAGTTGGCGCGGCGCACCCGCGCGCCGGCGATCGAGGAGAACACCACCAGTTGGCCTTTGCCGGCTTCGCGCATCGCGCCGACGAGATGGGTGAGCATGCTGACCTGGGCGACGTAATCGGTGTGCACGATGGACACCGCGTGCGCGGCGTCGGTCTCGGCGCGGGCCTGGTCGCCCAGGATTCCGAAGGCCAGCACCGCCGTGGCGATGGGCCCGTGCTCCACGACGACCGAGGCGATCAGCGGGGCGTGCGACTCCAGGTCGTCGGCGTCGAACTCCTTGGTGTGTACCGCCGTCGCGCCGGCGGCTTGGAGGGTGGCGACCTCCTCGTCGAGTTGGTCGGCCTTGCGCGCGGCGAGCACCACCGTCGCCCCCGGCGCCAGCAGCCGCGCCAGCTCGACGCCGATCTCGCTGCGGCCACCCAGGATTAGTACTGGGCCCGCGCCCGTGTCGCCCACGGCTGCGATTATGACCTGCGCTAGCGTGGGCGGTGATGGCGAATACCACTACGCGGCTCACGGACGATGCGCTGGCGTTTCTGTCCGAACGGCATCTGGCCATGCTGACCACACTGCGAGCCGACAATTCACCGCATGTCGTGGCGGTGGGATTCACCTTCGACCCCAAGACGCACATCGCCCGGGTCATCACCACCGGCGGCTCGCAGAAGGCGGTGAACGCCGACCGGGGCGGGGTGGCGGTGCTCAGCCAGGTCGACGGCGCGCGGTGGTTGTCGCTGGAGGGCCGATCGAAGGTCAACACCGACGTGGATGCCGTCCGCGACGCGGAGTTGCGGTACGCCCAGCGCTATCGCACCCCACGCCCGAACCCGCGCCGGGTGGTCATCGAGGTGCGGGTCGAGCGGGTGCTGGGTTCGTCGGGCTTGCTGGACCGCGGCGAGGACTAGCTTCAGTCTGGCGAGTTCGTAGCTATCGCGGCTCAAAAAGCGGTTTCCCGTCGGGATCTATGGCTGACTCTTCAATTTGATCAATTGTCGCCGTCAGGTACAGCGCGAGCTTTCTGAGTTCCGCTGTTGCAGTCACCTTGTCAGAACTGCTGACGGCCAGCGTTGAGCCATCGGAGGCAACCAAGGCAAAGCGTTGGGTTCCTTCGAAATCCCGCGCTTCTATGCTGTATGTAGATACGAAACCGCTGTCCGAGACCGGCACACCTACGCGGGGCAAACCTCTCGCGCTACGGATGTGCAAGCAAAACCTTCCGTAGAGGTACTTCTCGATCGCGTCCATGGACGGAGCGGCCAACACGAAATGCTCAGGCCCCATACGGTCGGAATCGGTAACGATGAACCAGCTGGCGTCATTTTGTCCTATAAAAAGGCGGATTTCGCCAGAGGCTGCCCACAATATTGCCCGACCGTCATCCGTACAGTCTCCCGGCGTGAGCGTGTACCCAGCTAGTTCTGCCCACTGCGCGAGGCGCTTTGAAACCCTGATGGTGTCGGTCATCTCAACACACCAATGTCAGGGTCCGCGAGCTCGTCAACCGTCATCACCCTGCCTTCAGAGTTCAATACTCGTACTTGGATCGAGCCACCGGGCTGACCCAGCCCAGGTGCGACTTCGGATACTTCGATAGTCCATCCGTCGGGGAGATGGTCAAAAGTATAGGCGTTGTAGGGTTCGCGGACAGAATTGACGTGGAGGGCTCGTTCCTCCCATGACGCCGGTTCGCCACCTTCCATAACGGCCAAATACTTACCATCCGTTCTGCCGATCCGATCAACTAATTGTCCGTAATCTCGGAAGTAGGATCCGGCATCTGTGTACGCGACCCGCGTATGCGGGACAGCGCCGCCATTAAGCGGGAAATTGGCCCAAGGTTGGCCCTGATCGCCAATCTCGTTGAAGCGTTCGGCGTATTCCTGCTCGGTGTAGGGATGTCCTTGTGGGTCACGGCCGAACGGCGCATCGGGATCGCGAATTAGCTTGGCGACATCCGGATCAATCTTGGCCGGATCAACGGGATCATCCGGGAAATCCCAGTGCTCTTCCAACGGTTCGCCGTAATGCGGGTCGAGCGTTTCGTCACCTAACCGATGCCATCCGTCGCCTGACGGTTCGTGAGAATGAATCGGATCCTGCCGCGGGCCACTTGGGGAGCCATCATGGCCGTGCCCAGCCGGACCTTGATCGTCCCCGTGCGACTTGCCATTCCGATCATCACCAGGTTGGCCGTCGTCAGGCCCGTCGGGTCGCCCGTCGTGCGGCGGCTTTCCATCAGGATGCCCGCCCGGATGGGTGCCGTCACCGGGCCTACCGACGCCGCCGCCAGGTGCGGGCAGCTCACTTGGGTGACCGTTCGGGGGCGCCAGATGCGGCGCGGCGGCCGACGGCGCGGCAGGCGAGGGCGCGGCAGACGGGGGCGCGCTCGGGGACGCCGCCGGCGCTGATTGCGGCGAGTGTGAAGCCATAGGCGCCGATTCGACGGGACTTCTTGCGGGCGAAACCGGAAGCGGCGAATGCTCAACCGCCCTCGCCATCGACGGCATGCGCTCGCCAGCTGCGGCTGCCCCAGCCGCAGCGTGCGATGCGGCGACCGGGGCCGAGGCCGGCTCGCGCGGACCTCCGCCTGGCGTCGACTCGTGCGGACCACCAGCTGGTTCCGGCGCGGGACGATCGCCGATCCCCCGGGGTGGCTCCGGCGGCGTCGCACCCGTTTCAGCCGGTTCGTGAGGCGCGCCCGCCGTCGCACCACTCGGCCCCGGCGCCGACTCCACCGGCACCTCCGGCAACTTCCCTGGCGGCAGTCCCACCGCGCTGCCACCGGGGAGCGGATCGCCCGTGGGCAGGTCTTCCCCGAGCTTCTGGAGGCCTTTAGAAAGGTCGCCGCCGTTGGCCGCGACGTCAGCCAGTGCACTGCCGGCACCATCCAATTCGGTGGCCGCGCCGGCGGCGCCTTGCGCCACCCGCTCGCTGTCGGTAATTCCTTGGCTCGCTTCGACGCCACCGGCGGCACCTTCGGCTGCTTTCGACCCAGCCTTCACGGCGCCACCACCGACAAGCAGCGTCACGCCGTCGAAAATGCCTTCACCGACACCCACACCGGGCCTGCCGGAGGTCAAATCGTCCCAGTGGGTAAGGCTTGTCACGAGCCCCAGGTCGTTCTTCAGTGCGCCCTCGGGATCGAGAAGGGCATACGCCGGGATGGACTTCATTGCGCTTTGGTCAAGTGCTGACCAACTGGCCACGGCTCCGTTCAGATCGAAGACGAATCGGCTCGGATCGAGCTGATCTCCGACCTCCACCGTCCCCACAGCGCCCTTGAAGAAACCTGTTCCCGCATCGGCGGTGTAATCGAAGTCGTCGGCCACGAATTTGCCGACGGTTTCACCCAGGAATTCGACGAACTGACCGCGCATGTAGGTCTTCATCTCGCCGACCAAACCGTCGATGATCTGCATTCCGGTCTTGATGACATGTTCGCGGGCCTGCGCTTCCCGCTTCATGTTGTCCAGCACGGCGTTGATGTCCCGCACGATCTTTTCGAGCTCGTCGGCCGCATCGCCTTCGAAGATCAACACGATGTCATGGGCAAGATTGGTCAGAGCCCCAAGGCGACCCAACAAATCGCATATCTTGTGCTGGGCGTTCTCCACCTCGTGCGCGAATCCGTCCAAAGCTTCGGCCAACTCATGGCACCCAGCCGCCAACTTGTTCAACTCGCTGGCCAGTTTTGATAAGGCATGCTGCACCAACTCGGCTTCGGGAACCTGCTGTCCACCGATCACCGACTTCGGAGCGTTAAGCCCGTGCCCCACCCCGCGGAGCGCGTCACGGAAGCCTCGCCAACATTCGGCGGCCGCGCGCATTCCGCCACCGTTGCCGTTGGGCCACACATCGTCAACCAACGCCTCCACCACTGCCCACAGCAGCGGCTGTGCTACCCCGGGGCCCACTGTCACAGGTCGAGATGGAGTCGGGAACTGCTGCGGTTGGCCGGGCGTGGGCAGCACGTGACCGGCGCCGCCAACGTTGGACGCCGCGTCGGCCCGCGAGTAGTTGGAGGCGCAAAGTTGCACTTTGGCCCCGACGTACCTGCACGACGAGATGCCTGCCGCCGCCGCGTGCAGCAACGCCTCGGCCGCGGCCTGGTAGCCCAAACCGAACATCAAACCGGCAGCATCCTGGCCACTGTTGATACCGAAACCTGCGGTCAGCGGTCCCAATGCTGCCGCCAAGCCCTCGCCTATTGCCGCCACGGCGCTACCCGCGGCGTACATCGCCTCGGGGTCGACGGACAGCGGAGCCACGCGCGAAATTCTTGCCGAGACCGCGCGCAGGCGCTATTCACCCAATGCTGGCTTTTGCCAAGCTAGCCGTGGCCACAGAGCAGCCACAACTCATTCATCAACAGCCTGTGCGGCCAAGGTGATCTGGTGTCGTCCCGCCGGCACGTCCAAGGTCGGTTCGGCCGATTGACCGTCAAGCTGCACGCTGACCCCGCTAGGCAGGCCACTCAGCGTGATCCGCACTGCGGTGTCGGTGGCCACCGCGATCGTCGACTTCGGCAACGTGGCCAATCCGGCGCGCTCGACATCCACCGCGATTCCGGCGACGCCGGTGAGCCGCAGCGTGAGGTACGGCAGCGGAGACACGGGTGGGCCTGGCCGCCAGTCCAATTCGCTGTACACCCCTGGGGTTGGGTCGAAGTTCAGGAGGAATCCGCGATGATGTCGCACGGTGTGCGTCGGATCGGGGCGCGCGTACGAGCGTGCATCGACTTCCGCGATCGCCCCGCGCCGCCCCGTCACCGCAGGGTCCGCGGTCAGGCCCGACAACCACCACACCTGATGCGGCCCGATGCCCAGGTCGTCACGAACCAGTTGCGGATGCCACGCGAACGTGATGTGTCCCGGATCGGCTTGCCGCAAGCCGGTTTCCATGTGCGCGATCGGGTCTTCGAACTTGTCCTGCAACACCCACGCGAGGTGATCCTCGAACGGATACACCGTAAAACGGTGCCGGTAGCCCAGCCGGTCGAGTTCGAGCACCTGCTCGGCGGCCGACGCGAACGGCACCAGCTCGTCGACCATTCCGTGCGCGATGACGTAGGGCAGCCAGCGGGCGTTCACCAGTAGCTTCCATGTGTCGCCCTCGCGGGCACAGGGCGATTGCGGGTCGAGGTCGGCCGGGATGTCGATGTCGGGGAGCAGCCGTACCCCGCACGTCGGCGGACCTGCGAGCACGAGGGCTTGCGAAAACACTTGCGGGTAGGTCAATCCCAGCTTGTAGGCCGCATATCCGCCCATCGAGTAGCCCGAAATCACGGTGCGGTTGGGGTCGGTGCCCAGTTGCTCGGCGACGCGCGCCCACACTTCCCAGACGTCGAGCTCTCCGGTGTCGAAGTACCACGTCGACGGGCCCCGGGCCAGCGGCGTGACGACGACTGAGTTCCGGCCCTCGCACACTTGGTGCAGCAGGTGCGGGTCGATCGCGGCGAACTGGCTCTGCCCCAACGCGAGCGAGTGCAACAGCAGAGTCAACGGCAAGGGTTGGCCCGGCTTGAAACTCGAGGGCAGGCACACCGAATACGGCTGCACCCGACCGAGGAATTGCGGCTTGGTGCTCAAGATATCGTCGGCGGCCACACCCTGGCCCAGCTCGACCGAGGACACATACCACCGAGTCGACGGGCCGGTGATCACCGGCTCGGACTCGGTCTCGCCGGCCGCCAGCCGATCCCACTGCACCGTCACGGCGAACTTCGAGACGTCGCCGGCGGTCAAGGCGCCGGCCTGCGCGGCGTCCGACCAGAAGTTCAGGTGCGGCGGCTCTTGCTCGTTGGTGCGGAACGCCACGTTGTACACGTTCGGTTGCCCGGGCAGCGCGCCATGCTCGGCGGGCACGTCGGCGAACCCGTCGCCCGCCGCGTTCGAGAGCCCTGCTGCGAGCCGCACCGTCCACGTGCCGTGCGGCTCGAGCAGGGTCCGGGGCACTTGCGCCAGAAACGTTCGCGATTCCATGTCGACGCTGTGCTGCACTGGCGTCGTGGACCGGGTGGTCAGGTCGATCAGCGCGGCGCCATTGCCCGAAACCAGCAGGGCCATGTCGATGCCGGCCGAGCGCACCCCGGCCCCGGCGGGCCACTGCTCCGGCGCGGCGCGAGCGGGGTCGGTGTCGAGGGTGAACAGCGCGATGGGGACCGACGCGTCCAGCAGGGTGTTCCAGTCGACCCGCCACCAGGTGTCGGCGGCGGTTAGCCCGACCGCGACGCGGAAGATGTCGGCGCCGTTGCGGGCCGCCGGGCCATCGGGATAGATGTAGGTGCCGCGCGGCGGCGCCTGCACTTTCAGGTCACCGATCGGCAGGCCGGTCGCGCCGTGGTCGTCGTACAGGAAGTCGGTCCAAAACAGGGCACCGCCGGCCAGGCGGCCGGCGCCGCACGTGCGCGGAAAGTCTTCCCCGAATGGCCATCCCGACGGCACCGGTAGTCGCGGCTCTGGCCGCAGCGCCGCCGCTGGCGCCCCCTCGGGCATGCCGTCGACCACGACGAGCTCGGCCGGTGGTGCGGGTGCCGTCGCGGCCGGATGGACCAACGTGTCGGCGATGTGGCGTGCGATGCGGATCGGCAGGAGAGTCAAATCCAGAAGTGACATCAAGCCCCAACGTACGCGCCGGTGGGCCTCGACTGCTACGGCACGGGCACCACGATCAGGTCGTGCGGCTGGTTGTTGACCGGCAGCGCGCCGTCCTCGGTCACGACGACGATGTCCTCGATACGCGCGCCCCATTGGCCCGGGAAGTAGATGCCTGGCTCGATGGAGAAGGCCATGCCGGTGGCCAGCGGCAGGTCGTTGCCCGCGACGATGTAGGGCTCCTCGTGCACCGAGAGTCCGATGCCGTGTCCGGTGCGGTGTACGAAAACGTCCGCAAGCCCCGCCTCGGCCAGCACCCCGCGTGCGGCGGCATCGACCTGCTCGGCCGTGACTCCGGGACGGACGGCGTCGACGGCCGCCCGCTGCGCCCGCTGTAACACCGAATACTGCTGCGCTACTTCGGGTTTCGGCTCGCCAATGCTGTAGGTGCGCGTCGAGTCGGAGTGATATCCGGGCTCGTAGGCGCCGCCGATATCGACGACGACGATGTCACCGACTTGCAGTTCGCGGTCCGAGTAGCCGTGGTGCGGGTCAGCGCCGTGCGGGCCGGAGCCGACGATGATGAAGGCGACCTCCGAATGCCCTTCGGCCACAATCGCTTCCGCGATATCGGCGGCTACGTCGGCCTCGGTCCGCCCGGGAGCCAGAAACTCCGGCACTCGGGCGTGCACGCGGTCGATGGCCGCACCGGCCTTGCGCAGCGCATCGATCTCGCATTCCTCCTTGGCCATCCGCAGCCCGCGCATCACGTCCGTCGCCAGCACCGGCAGCGCGCCCAGCGCATCCGCGAGTGGCAGCAGGTGCAATGCGGGCATCGAGTCGGTGACGGCGGTCGTGGCCGGGCCGGGGCCGAACACCGCACCCACCAACCGGTAGGGGTCGTCGCCGTCGACCCAATCCCGCACCACCAGCCCCAATTCCGCGATGGCCGACCCCTTGAGCGAGGCCAGCTCCAGTCGCGGCACCACCACCGTCGGGTCTCCGGACGCGGGCAGCACCAGCGCGGTGAACCGCTCGAGCGTCTGGGCGCGCGACCCGACAAGGTAGCGCAAGTCGTACCCCGGGGTGATCACCAGCCCCGACAGCCCCGCCTCGGCGGTCGCGGCCGCCGCCGCCGCCAGCCGTCGGGCGTACACGCCCGCGTCGAACCGATGAGATTCCATGGCAGCCAGGCTAACCGGTCCGGCGAACGTCGACTTGACGCGCCGAATTGACTGAGCGGACGACAAGAAGTCGACGTTGGGCGACGTGAGACGATGACCGACATGCGATCGCCGCTACTGCTGCTCGACGGGGCCAGCATGTGGTTCCGGTCCTACTTCGGGGTGCCGTCGTCGATCACCGCCCCCGATGGCCGGCCCGTCAACGCCGTACGCGGATTCATCGATTCGATGGCGGTCGTGATCGCCAAGCAACGCCCCAGCCGGCTGGTGGTCTGCCTGGACCTGGACTGGCGGCCGCAATTCCGGGTGGACCTCGTCCCGTCGTACAAGGCCCATCGGGTGGCGGAGGAAGAGCCCGAGGGCGAACCCGACGTCGAAGAGGTCCCCGACGACCTGACCCCGCAAATCGAGATGATCATGGAACTGCTGGATGCCTTCGGCATCCCGACGGCGGGCGCCGAGGGGTTCGAGGCCGACGATGTGCTCGGCACGCTGGCCGCCCGCGAACGCCGCGACCCCGTGGTGGTGGTCAGCGGAGACCGCGACCTGCTGCAGGTCGTCGCCGACGACCCCGTCCCGGTCCGGGTGCTCTACCTGGGCCGCGGCCTGACCAAGGCCACCCTGTTCGGACCGGCGGAGGTCGCCGAACATTACGGCGTGCCGAAGCATCGGGCCGGACCGGCCTACGCCGAATTCGCCCTGATGCGGGGCGATCCGTCCGACGGCCTGCCGGGCGTGCCGGGCGTCGGGGAGAAGACGGCGGCGACCCTGCTGGCCCAGCACGGGTCGCTGGAAGAGATCCTGGCGGCCGCCCGCGACCCGAAATCGAAGATGGCCAAGGGCCTGCGCTCGAAACTGCTGGGGGCGACCGACTACATCGAGGCCGCCGGGAAGGTGGTGCGGGTCGCCACCGACGCTCCCGTCAGCCTGTCGACCCCGACCGACGCGCTGCCGCTGGCGGCCGACGACCCGGGCCGCACCGCCAAGTTAGCGACCGAACTGGGCGTCGGGTCCTCGATAACCCGGCTGCAGAGAGCGCTCGACGCCCTGCCCGGGTGACCGGCTACTGCGGCCGGCCGACCTCGTAAGTGCCCTTGTTGTCCTGGAAGGTCACCGTCACGTGCTTGGCGGCGCCGTCGATGCTGACGTCGCAGTCAAAAGTGGCGCCCTTCTTGACGGTGGGGTTCTGGCCGTGGTTGCACTTGACGTCTTTGACGTTCTTGGCGCCGTAGCCGTTCGTCTCGTCGGACAGGACTTGCTGGACACCGGCCTGCGCCTTGTTGACGTCCAGCTTGGTGGTGACGAAGAACCCGGGCTGCCAGAAGCCGAGTACCAGCACGACCGCGATGAGCAGGAAGGCGATCGCCCCGCCCACACCGGCGATCAGCCCGACCGAGCGCTTTTTCGCCGGTTGTTGGTCATACGGCGAGTACTGCTGCGGGTACTGACCCGGCTGGCCGTACTGACCCGGCTGGCCATACTGCCCCGGCTGCCCGTACTGGCCCGGCTGCGCGTACTGGCCGGGCTGACCGTACTGACCCGGCTGACCGTACTGACCCGGCTGGCCATACTGCCCCGGCTGCGCGTACTGCTGAGGCTGGCCGTAGCCGGGCTGCTGCGGGTATTGCTGCGGGTAGGCCTGTTCGGCCGGCTGCTGGTACTGCGGGTACTCGGCGGGCGGCGTGTACGCCGGAGCCTGCCAGGTGGCCTCCTGGCCCGGCTGCTGCTGCCACGGCGAACCGACCTGGGTCGGTTCGGAGGACTGATCGCTACCTTGGCCGGGCGGTTGCCACTGCTGGTCCGGTCCCTGCGGTCCGCTCATCGTCTCTCCTCAGCCCCTTATGTCTCGGCACGAACTATCGGCGTCGTGATTTGTTGGATCTACGGTAGCTTCGGCTCAGCCTACCCGGCGTCAACAGCGACGACGCCGCGCCGAACGTCATTGATCGCGCGCTTGGCGGTGGCCCTCAGCTCAGCGTCCGGGGCGGCGTTGCGGACCTGGTCCAACAGGTCGAGCACCTGGCGACACCAACGCACGAAATCGCCCGCCAGCAGCGGCGAGCCGGTGCCCGCCGGGTCCACGGCCGCCAGGGCCGCGGCCAGGTCGCCGGATTTGGCCCAGCGGTAGATGACGTTGACGAAACCGTCGTCGGGCTCCCGACTGGGCGCGATCCGGTGCGTCTGCTCGTCGCCGCGCAGCGCGTACGACAGCCGAGCGGTTTGCTGCAGCGCCTGCCGCACGCGCTGGGTGGGCGCCTCGGCGGCGAACGCCGCCCGCGGGCCCTCACCTCCCCTGCTCTCGTAGAGCACCGCCGAGACCACGGCCGCCAACTCGGGTGGCTTCAGGTCCGCCCAGGCGCCCGTGCGCAGGCATTCGGCGACCAGGAGGTCGCTTTCGCTGTAGATGCGGGCGAGCAGGCGCCCGTCGTCGGTGACGCGGGGATCGGTGTCCGGGCCTTGGATGAAACCGCGCTCGGTGAGCAGCCCGACAATCCGGTCGAAGGTCCGCGCCAGCGAATTGGTCGCGGCGGCAACCTTTTTCTCCAACTGCGCGTTGTCGCGTTCGATCCGCAGGTACCGCTCGGCCTGCCGCACCTGGGCTTCGACGCCGGGGCTGTTGTGCGACGGGTGCCGACGCAGCTCGTCGCGCAGCGACGCCAGTTCGGGGTTGTGAAACGCGTCGTCCTGGTCGCCGCGCCCGCCGCGGCGCCTGGCCGGAATGGCCAGCCCGGCTGCCGCCGACCGCAGCGCCGACGCCAGGTCTCGCCGGACCCGCGGCTGCCGGTGCTCGACCCGCTTGGGCAGCGGCATGGAACCGACCGGGGCCGACGCTCCCGGATAGTCGGCCGTCGAAATCCGCCCCGCCCAGCGGTTTTCGGTAAGGACCAGCGGGCGCGGGTCCTCGCCGTCGCGGGCCGATTCCAGCACCACCGCCAGTCCGCCGCGCCTGCCGTGGGTGATGTTGATGATGTCGCCACGCCGCAGCGCGGCCAGCGCGTCGCTGGCCGCCTGGCGCCGCTGCAGCCGCGAGGCGCGGGACTGCGCGCGTTCCATCTCGGAGATGCGCGCCCGCAGCCGGGCGTAGTCGAGGATCGGCGCCTGCGGGCCGCCGAGCTCGCCGGCGATCTCGGCGAGCATCGCGTTGCCGCGTTCGATTCCGCGCACCAGGCCGACCACGGAGCGGTCGGCCTGGTACTGCGCGAACGACTGCTCCAGCAGCCGGTGCGCCTGCTCGGGACCCATCTGCTGCACCAGGTTGATCGTCATGTTGTACGACGGGGCGAACGAGCTGCGCAGCGGGAAAGTGCGGGTGGAGGCCAGGCCCGCCACCGCTACCGGCTCGGTGTTCTCGTCGGCGGGATTCCACAGCACCACCGCGTGGCCCTCGACGTCGATGCCGCGCCGCCCGGCGCGGCCGGTCAGCTGCGTGTACTCCCCCGGCGTCAGCGGCATGTGCTGCTCGCCGTTGAATTTGACCAGCCGCTCGAGCACCACCGTGCGGGCGGGCATGTTGATGCCGAGCGCCAGGGTCTCGGTGGCGAACACCGCCTTGACCAGGCCGGCGGTGAAAAGCTCCTCGACGGTGTGCCGGAACACCGGCAACATCCCGGCGTGGTGGGCGGCCAGGCCGCGCAGCAGCCCCTCCCGCCACTCGTAGTAACCGAGCACCGCCAGGTCGGCGTCGGCGAGATCGCCGCACCGGTGCTCGATCACCTCGGCGATCTGCGCCCGCTCCTCCTCGGTGGTCAACCGCAGCGGCGAGCGCAGGCACTGCTGGACGGCGGCGTCGCAGCCGGCGCGGGAGAACACGAACGTGATCGCCGGCAGCAGCCCCTCGGAGTCCAGCGTCGCGATCACGTCCGCCCGCCCGGGTGGCCGGTAGAACCGCGGCCGGCCTGGCGCACCGCGTCCGCCGCGCCCACGCCGCGGCTGCCAGTCCGACATCCGGTCCGCCTCCCGGCGGTGCGCGATGTGGCGCACCAGGTCCGGGCTGACGCGTGACTCCTGGCCGGCGACCGGCTGCCCGCCGGCCTCCGAGCTGCGGTAGTCGAAGAGGTCGAACAGCCGCTTGCCCACCAATACGTGCTGCCACAACGGCACCGGCCGGTGCTCGTCGACCACCACGGTGGTATCGCCGCGCACCGTCTGGATCCAGCCGCCGAACTCCTCGGCGTTGCTCACCGTGGCCGACAGGCTGACCACCCGCACCTCGTCGGGCAGGTGCAGGATCACTTCCTCCCACACCGGGCCCCGCATCCGGTCGGCCAGGAAATGCACCTCGTCCATCACGACGTAGGAAAGTCCTTGCAGCGCAGGCGAATTGGCGTAGAGCATGTTGCGCAGCACCTCGGTGGTCATCACTACCACGGGAGCGTCGGCGTTCACCGACATGTCACCGGTCAGCAGGCCGATCCGGTCGCGGCCGTAGCGCGCGGTCAGGTCGGTGTGCTTCTGGTTGCTCAGCGCCTTGAGCGGCGTGGTGTAGAAGCACTTGCCGCCGGCGGCCAGCGCCAGGTGCACGGCGAATTCCCCCACCACCGTCTTGCCGGCGCCGGTCGGCGCGCAGACCAGCACGCCGTGGCCGCGTTCCAGCGCGGCGCACGCCCGCCGCTGGAAGCCGTCGAGCGCGAAGGGCAATTCGGCGGTGAACCGGGTCAGCTCGGCGAGCTCCGCCACGTCCTGCGGCACCGAGGGCTCAGGTGACATCGTCGTGCTGGCCGGCGGTGAACGACGGCTCGGGGACCGACTCCTGTATCGGTGCGGGCGGCTCGATGGCCGATGCCTGGTCATCGGGAATCGCGGTTTGCGCTTCGCGCTTGGCCTTGCGCCGGTCGTGCAGGCGGGCGATCTGGATGGCGAATTCGAGGAGCACCGACAACGCCACGCCCAGGGCGGTCATCGAAAACGGGTCGGACCCCGGGGTGAAAACCGCGGCGAACACGAACATCCCGAAGATCAGGCCGCGCCGCCACGACTTCAGCCGCTCATAGGTGAGCACGCCGGTCATGTTGAGCATGACGATCAGCAGCGGGAATTCGAAGCTGACTCCGAACACCACCAACAGGTTGATCAAGAAGCCGAAGTACCGGTCCCCCGACAGCGCGGTCACCTGCACGTCGCTGCCCACGGTCAGCAGGAAACCCAGCGCCTTGGACAGCACGAAGTACGCCAGCACCGCGCCCGCGACGAACAGCACCGCCGCGGGGACCACGAACCCGACCGCGAAGCGGCGCTCCTTCTGGTACAGCCCCGGCGTGATGAACGCCCACAGCTCGTAGAACCACACCGGACAGGCCAGCACCACCCCGGCGGTCAACCCGACCTTGAGCCGCAACATGAACTGGTCGAACGGCGCCGTCGCCAGCAGCCGGCATTGACCGTCGGCGCTGATGCTCGCGCGCGCCGACTGCGGCAGCGAACAGTACGGATGGCGCAGCCACTCGCCCAGGCTCTCCAGGCCGAAGAGGGAATGCGAGTACCAGAAGAACCCGAAGATCGTGGTGACCAGGATGGCGGCCAGCGAGAGCAGCAACCGGGTGCGCAGTTCGGTCAGGTGATCGACGAGCGACATCGTCGCGTCGGGATTGGTTCGGCTGCGCCTATTACGCGGGTTTAGGCGCTTCAGGACGCCGGCAGTGCGCGCTGAAAACTTGAAAACTTTCACGACGCTCGTTCAGTGGCGTTCGGGCACCGCGACGATGACGGCGGCTACGCCGGGCGTGCTTCGGTGTGCCCCTGCTCGGTGGCCGTCGGCGGCTCCACCCGCTGCGACTGCACGGGCTGAGGGGTCTCGATGGAAGGCGCTTCGGACTTGTTCTCGGTCTGCATTTCGCGCAGCTCGGACTTGAAGATGCGCATCGACTTGCCCAACGAACGTGCTGCATCGGGGAGCTTCTTGGCACCGAAAAGCAGGATCACCACCACGGCGAGGATGGCCCAGTGCCACGGACTAAGACTGCCCACTTTGATTACCTCCAGACGTCTACCCGATGCTACCGCAGCCCGGCGATACACCGGGCCGCCCGCGCCGTGGCCTCAGCGGGTAAGCCCCTGATAGGACTCGCACGCCGCGGCCGCAGCATCCCGGACACGTGTTGCCAGTGATTCCGGTTCAAGCACCCGCACGTCCGCCCCGAAGCCCAGCACCAGGCGGGTCATCCAGTCCTCGGAGGCGTAGGTCATCACGGCCTCGCAGGAACCGTCCGGCAACTCGTTGACCTCGCGCATCGGGTAGTACTCGAACATCCACGACGCCGACGGCGCGACGCGCAGCTTGGCCGACGGCAATGCCGGGTCGCCGTCGAAGAGCGAGGTGTCCGGCGGCGCGTGCACGGCCAGTTCGGGCGGGGCCGCCGGCTCGTCCAGCTCGGCGGCGTCGACGATCCGGTCGAAGCGGAACAGCCGCACCCCTTCGGCGTCGCGTGACCAGGCCTCCAGGTAGCTGTGGCCGCCGATCAGCAGCACCCGGATGGGGTCGACGATCCGGCTGGTCAGGGTGTCATGGGAAGCGGAGTAGTAGTCGATGGACAGCGCGTGTTTGTGCTGCACCGCCGTGCGCACCGCGGCCGCCGCGTGGCTCTCGACGGGCGCCGGCTCATCAACGGCCGTCGCCGCGATGTCCTGCCCGACGGCGCCGGCGGCCGCCTCGATCTTGGCGATCGCACTGCGCGCCGCTTCGGGATCGACGACGCCGGGGATGTCGGCCAGCGCCCGCAGCGCCACCAGCAGCCCGGTGGCCTCGGGCGAGGTGAGCTTCAGGGGCCTGTCGATGCCGGCGGAGAAGGTCACCTCGATGGTGTCGCCGGCGAACTGGAAGTCGATCAGGTCGCCCGGGTAGTAGCCGGGCAGGCCGCACATCCACAGCTGGTTGAGGTCCTCCTCCAGTTGCTTGGCCGACACCCCGAGGTCGGCGGCCGCCTTGGACCGGGTGACCCGCGGGTTGGCCTGGAAGTACGGCACCATGTTGAGCAGCCGGATGAGGCGGGTGGACACGGGGGTCATGGGCGCCACTCTCCCCCGCAAGCGGGAGGTGCCCCCACCTCATCGCTCCGTCCCCCTCGCCGCTGCGCGGCTGGGGGTGCCCCCACTGCATCGTCGCCGGCGCGAGTCATGCCGAGACCCCCGCCTGGGCACGCAGCCGCGTCAGCACGTCGTCGCGCAGGGACTGTGGCTCGAGCACGACGGCGTCAGCCCCGTAGCCGGCGATCTCGCGCGCCAGCCCGTCGCTCGATTTGATGTCGAGGTCGATCACCTCGCCGTCGCGGCCGCCCAACTGTCGCGCGCCGGCGGACGTCCCGGCCCGGCGCAGCGCGGTGGCCCGCCCGTCGGCGACCCACACCCGCGCATGTCCGCCGGTCGGGGTCTCGGCCACCGTCCGGGCCACAATCTGGCGCAGGTCCACGTCCTCGGGCACGACGACGGCCCCGGGCTGGCCGATCGGCGTGACCTCGGCGCCGATCCGCGACAGCCGGAACGTACGGGTGGCGCCGCGGTCGCGGTCGTGGCCCACCAGATACCAGCGGCCCTTCTCGGTGACCACGCCCCACGGCTCCACCGTGCGCATGCTGTACGGCTCGGCGCGCGACGGCCGGTGCGGGAACTGCACCGCCTGGCGAGAATCGATGGCCGACAACAGGATTCCAAGCACCTCCTCTGAACCGCGCAGCCCCGGCACGCCGGCCGGCGAGGCGATGGCCACCGGCGCGTCAGGGTCGACGTCCACCCCGGCGGCGCGCAGCTTGAGCAACGCGCCCTGGGTGGCGGTGATCAGTTCGGGCGATTCCCACAGTTGCGTCGCGACGGCGACCGCGGCCGCCTCGTCCGCAGTGAGCTCGACCGCGGGCAGCGAGTAGGCGTCCCGGTTGATGCGATACCCCTCGGTGGGGTCCATGGCCGACGCCCTGCCCACCTCGAGCGGGATGCCGAGATCGCGCAACTCGTTCTTGTCACGCTCGAACATGCGCGAGAACGCCTCGGCGCTGGGGCTATCCGAATAACCCGCCACGCTGGACCGGATCTTCTCCGCGCTGATGTAACCGCGGGTGGAGAGCAGGGCGATGACGAGGTTGACCAACCGCTCGACTTTGGAGGTCGCCATTCGCACCAGGTTATAACCGCCACGCGCCGCGCGCCTGCACCGGTCGGCGAGTCGAGCGCACGCGATATCACGTTCGCGGTTGCGGCTACATGCTGGCGATCAGCCGCTTGACCCGCTCGTCGACCGCCCGGAATGGGTCCTTGCACAGCACCGTCCGCTGGGCCTGGTCGTTGAGCTTGAGGTGCACCCAGTCGACGGTGAAGTCGCGGCCCGCGGCCTGGGCGGCGCTGATGAATTCGCCACGCAGCCGCGCGCGGGTGGTTTGTGGCGGGTGGTCGACCGCCTCCGCGATCTCCTCGTCGGTGGTGACGCGCGCCGCCAGGCCCTTGCGCTGCAGCAGGTCGAAGACGCCGCGCCCGCGTTTGATGTCGTGGTAGGCCAGGTCCAGCTGGGCGATCTTCGGGTCGGACAGCTCCATGTCGTAGCGGTCCTGGTAGCGCTGGAACAGCTTGCGCTTGATCACCCAGTCGATTTCGGTGTCCACCTTGGCGAAGTCCTGGCTCTCGACGGCGTCGAGCTGGCGGCCCCACAGGTCGACGACCTGCTCGATCTGGGCGTTCGGCTCGCGCGTCTGCAGGTGTTCGACGGCGCGGCTGTAGTACTCGCGCTGGATGTCCAGGGCGCTGGCCTGACGCCCGCCCGCCAACCGCACCGGCCGCCTGCCGGTGATGTCGTGGCTGACCTCCCGGATGGCGCGGATGGGGTTGTCCAGCGAGAAGTCGCGGAAGGGAACGCCCGCCTCGATCATCTCCAGCACCAGCGCCGCGGTGCCCACCTTGAGCATCGTGGTGGTCTCGCACATGTTGGAGTCGCCCACGATCACGTGCAGCCGCCGGTACTTCTCGGCGTCGGCGTGTGGCTCGTCGCGGGTGTTGATGATGGGCCGGCTCCGGGTGGTGGCCGAGGAGACGCCCTCCCAGATGTGCTCGGCCCGTTGGGACAGGCAAAACGTCGCCGCCTTGGGGGTCTGCAGCACCTTGCCCGCCCCGCAGATGAGCTGGCGGGTGACCAGGAACGGCAGCAGCACGTCGGAGATCCGGGAGAACTCGCCGGCGCGCACGATCAGGTAGTTCTCGTGGCAGCCGTACGAGTTGCCGGCGGAGTCGGTGTTGTTCTTGAACAGGTAGATGTCGCCGCCGATGCCCTCGTCGGCGAGGCGCTGCTCCGCGTCGATCAGCAGGTCTTCGAGTACCCATTCGCCGGCCCGGTCGTGGGTGACCAGCTGCACCAGGCTGTCGCACTCGGCCGTCGCGTACTCGGGGTGGCTGCCCACGTCGAGATACAGGCGGGCGCCGTTGCGCAGGAAAACGTTGGAGCTGCGGCCCCACGACACCACCCGACGGAACAGGTAGCGAGCGACCTCGTCCGGAGACAGGCGGCGATGGCCGTGGAACGTGCAGGTGACACCGAACTCGGTCTCGATGCCCATGATTCGCCGCTGCACGTAATCGAGGGTACTGGTTGTCTGACCGCGAGGGTGCGGAAGCCGCGCCTACGGGTCCGCACGAGTTTTGGGCGACCGCCCGACGGGCCGCGCGGGCAGGGATCCGGCGCGACACCCGAACGGCTCACCAGCATCGTGGGCACCAGCGGCCCCAGAATCGCCGCGTGCCGACCCGGTCTGCCCTGGGCGTTCAGCTGATAGCGAACGCGGGCCGGTGCGCGGTGCGGGCCCGATTCAGCCCGCGGAGTCGCCGTTGGAACCGGGCGTTTCGCCGTCGGATTCCGCCTGCTTCGAATCCCCCTCTTGCAACAGGCTTTCCAGAGTCGCCCGGTTGATCCGGCGGAACGCCCGCCGCGGCCGGTTGACGTCCAGAATGGCGACCTCCAGGCTGCCCACGTCAGGGGATGGCTGATCGCCGCCAGAACCCTCGGCGCTGCCGGCCCGCAGCGCCTTCACCGCGATCCGCGTCGCGTCGCGCAGGTCGGCGTTCTCGGCGTAGGACTCCTTGAGCGCGGTGGTGATCGGCTCGGTGGTACCACCCATCACCACGAAATGGGGTTCGTCGGCTATCGAGCCGTCGTAGGTAATGCGATAGAGCTCAGGCGGTTTCGTCTCGCCGTAGTGCGCGACCTCGGCGACGCACAGCTCCACCTCGTAGGGCTTGGCCTGCTCGGTGAAGATGGTGCCCAGGGTCTGGGCGTAGACGTTGGCCAGCTGACGGCCCGTGACGTCGCGGCGGTCGTAGGCGTAACCGCGGGTGTCGGCGAACTGGATCCCGCCGCGGCGCAGGTTGTCGAACTCGTTGAACTTGCCCGCGGCCGCGAAACCCACGCGATCGTAGAGCTCGCTGATCTTCTGCAGGGAGCGCGACGGGTTCTCCGCGACAAAGAGCACACCACCGGCGTAGACCAGCGCCACCACGCTCTTGCCGCGCGCGATGCCCTTGCGGGCGAGCTCGCTGCGCTCGCGCATCGCCTGCTCGGGCGAGATGAAATAAGGAAAGCTCACTTCTCACCGCCGTCGGGGCCGAATGTGTCCGCGCGGGAACGACTTTCGATGACTTCGCGGGCCAGTTCGGCGATCCGGCTTTCGGGCACCTCGGCCGCCCCCTCGGCACCGATGGTGACCGCCGTCGGGTAGATGCCGCGAACCAAGTCGGGTCCGCCGGTGGCCGAGTCGTCATCGGCGGCGTCGTAGAGCGCCTCGACGGCCACCCGCACCGCGGAATCGGCATCGACGACCCGCGAGTAGAGCTTCTTCATGGACGACTTGGCGAAGATCGAGCCCGAGCCCACCGACTGGTAGCCCTCTTCTTCGATGTTCCAGCCGCCGGCGGCGTCGAACGAGACGATCCGGCCGGCGCCTTCGGGGTCGGGTGCGTCGATGTCGTAACCCGCCAGCAGCGGCAGGGCCACCAAGCCCTGCATCGCGGCGGCGAGGTTTCCGCGCACCATGATCGCCAGCCGGTTGACCTTTCCGGCGAAGGTGAGGGGCACGCCCTCGAGCTTTTCGTAGTGCTCCAGTTCCACCGCGTAGAGGCGGGCGAACTCGACGGCGATCGCGGCGGTGCCGGCGATGCCCGTGGCGGTGTAGTCATCGGTGACGTACACCTTCTTCACGTCGCGCCCGGCGATCATGTTGCCCTGGGTCGAGCGCCGGTCCCCCGCGATGACGACGCCGCCGGGATATTTCAGGGCAACGATCGTGGTGCCGTGCGGCAGTTGAGAGCCGGCCCCGGCGGATTGCGCGCCGCCGCCCAGGCTCACCGGCAGCAGCTCCGGCGCCTGGCGGCGCAGGAAGTCGGCAAACGACGACAGGTCGACGGTGGGATTTCGGGAAAGGGCCGAGCCCGGAAGTGCTGAGTTAGTGGACAGGCGATCGGAGAAGGGCCAGGTCACTGTCCGCCCTTTTGGACGTATGCCCGGACGAAGTCTTCGGCGTTCTCTTCGAGGACGTCATCGATCTCGTCGAGCAGATCGTCGGTGTCCTCGGCTAGCTTCTCGCGGCGCTCCTGGCCCGCGGCCGTGCTGTCGGCGAAGTCGTCGTCGTCGCCACCACCACCGCCACGCTTGGTCTGCTCCTGAGCCATCGCCGGCCTCCTGCTTCATCTGAACTTGTTCAGCCGCTGCTTGCTTAGTAAGCCACGCTGCTCGCTGTTATCTCCCTACCCTACCGGTCAACCCCGACGTTCCCCGGTCTAACGGGCCTAGCTGGTGAGTTGTTCCACCAGTTCGGCGGCGCTGTCCACCGAGTCCAGCAGGGCCCCGACGTGCGCCTTGCTGCCCCGCAGCGGCTCGAGCGTCGGGATCCGGACCAGCGAATCACCGCCCAGGTCGAAGATCACGGAGTCCCAGCTGGCCGCGGCGATGTCGGCGCCGAACCGGCGCAGGCACTCACCGCGGAAGTAGGCCCGCGTATCGGTCGGCGGGTTGTCCACCGCGTCGAGCACCTGATGTTCGGTGACCAGGCGCTTCATCGAGCCGCGCGCGACCAGCCGGTTGTAGAGGCCCTTGTCCAGCCGGACATCGGAATACTGCAGGTCGACGAGGTGCAGCCGGGGGGCCGACCAGCTCAGGTTCTCCCGCTGCCGGAAGCCCTCGAGCAGGCGCAGCTTGGCGGGCCAGTCGAGCACCTCGGCGCATTCCATCGGGTCCCGCTCGAGTTGGTCGAGCACGTGCGCCCACGTCTGAACGATGTCGGCCGCGCGGGGGTCGGGGTCGCGGCTGTCGACCAGCTTCGCCACCCGGTCCAGGTAAATCCGTTGCAGCGCAAGGCCCGTCAATTCCCGGCCATCGGCCAGGGCCACGGCGGTCCGCAACGACGGATCGCGGCTGATCGCGTGGACCGCGTGCACCGGCCGGGCCAGCACCAGATCGCTCAGGTCGATCCCGTGTTCGGGGCCGACTTCGATCAGGTCCAGCACCAGCGCGGTGGTGCCCAGTTTCAGGTAGGTCGACGTCTCGGCGAGGTTGGCGTCGCCGATGATGACGTGCAGCCGGCGGTATCGGTCGGCGTCGGCGTGCGGTTCGTCGCGGGTGTTGATGATGCCGCGCTTGAGGGTGGTCTCCAGCCCGACCTCGACCTCGATGTAGTCGGAGCGCTGGGACAGCTGGAAGCCGGGCTCGTCCCCGGAGGGGCCGATGCCGACCCGGCCCGAGCCGGTCACCACCTGCCGGGACACCAGAAAGGGGGTCAACCCCGCGATGATCGACGAAAACGGCGTCTGCCGCGACATCAGGTAGTTTTCGTGCGCGCCGTAGGAGGCGCCCTTGCCGTCGACGTTGTTCTTGTAGAGCTGCAGTTTGGCCGCCCCCGGCACGCTGGCGACATGCCTGGCGGCGGCCTCCATGACGCGCTCGCCGGCCTTGTCCCAGATCACCGCGTCCAGCGGGTCGGTGCACTCGGGCGCCGAATATTCGGGGTGGGCGTGGTCGACGTAGAGCCGGGCCCCGTTGGTCAAGATCATGTTGGCGGCGCCGACCTCGTCCGCGTCGACCACCGGCGGCGGCCCGGCCGAACGGCTCAGATCGAAACCGCGGGCGTCCCGCAGCGGGGACTCCACCTCGTAGTCCCAGCGGGTGCGTTTCGCGCGCTGGATGCCGGCGGCGGCGGCGTAGGCCAGGACCGCCTGAGTCGAGGTGAGGATCGGGTTGGCCGTCGGGTCCGACGGTGATGAAATGCCGTACTCGACCTCCGTCCCGATAATCCGTTGCATGACCTAAGCGTAGGCCCGCCGACGATGCGGCCCGCGCGGCGGGGCGAGG
>NZ_LATC01000007.1:0-80425 GCF_001414075.1 Mycobacterium sp. UM_11
GATGTGTATAAGAGACAGTCGCCACGGTGCTCAAAAAGCACCCGGAGTACGACGACATCACCGACGCCGTTACGCCGGATGTTGTGCGGTGGGTGCAGTCGTAGGCAGGTGCATGAAAAGTGGGATGAGGGGCTCCCTACCTGTCTTCACGACACGGCTATAGGCCGCTTGTAACCAGCCGCTCAATTTGGTCGACGGAATTGGCCATGAGATGGCTGAAGATCGTGGCATTAACGACTGATAAAACGGCGCATTCGTTGTTCAGGCATATCTTATAACCTGAATCCGTCTTCGACACTTCCACGTCGGGCGCGTAACCGAGCCGGGCAAGGTCGGCGCCCAAGGGACCTGATGCGAGGTCTGAGCGCGCCGTAGTTGCCCAGTCCCAGATGAGATATTTCTCGGCCATATTGAAGTTCGAGAATCGTGCGGCGCCATTGCGCCGCTGCCCACGGTCATTGACCGTATCCGCAACCCACCAATCTCCCTCCTTGCGGAGATGAACAGAATAGTCGTCGGTGCTGAAAAGGACTGTGCAATCATCGCATTTGGTTGAGACCGTTGGCTTACCGCCGCCCATGCCGGCCGCCCAGCGATACCAGTTAGTCGATAACCTCGAGAAGTCCGCTGTCCGAGCCTTCCTACGAATCCGCACCTGTCGACCTCTCAGCGTGATGATCGCGCGTTCCCGGTGGAGATCTGAACCCCCCGCGCTACTCGACCCCGCTTCTGACCATCTCTTCGACCTCGCTCACCGGTTTCGACATTATGTGGCTGAAAATCGTCGCATACGGCTCCATTAGCACCGCCTTCCCGTCCGGTGATCGCAATTCCGAAAAGCCCTCGGTGATCGGAATGACATGCACATCTGGACTAAAACCAAGAGAATAGAGTTGGCGTCCCAGGCGCGGCGCCCCGATAGCCGCCCGCGCAATCGAGGCCCAGAGCCAAATGACGTACTTCTCAGCCAAGTCGAATGAAGATAACTTCGCGGTGTCGTCGCGACGTTGGCCGCGATCATCGACAGTGTCGACTATCCACCACCCGTCTTCGTGGCGAAGATGTACGGAGAAATCGTCAGAGGTGAAGGCTATCTCGCAATCAACGCAGCTGGACGAGACAGCGATGTTGGACAGCCGCGCGCGATTAGCCCATTCAATCCAGCTCGTGGATAGGCGGGTGTAATCAGTCATTTTTCACGCATATCCTTCAAGAATCCGGACTCTTCTAGAACTTCCACCGGAGCATTTTTTCCGTCTGGGCCGATTACGCGATACTGGATTCCGCCGCCAGGTTGATGAAACCAGGGTGCGACTTGGGATTGCTCGATGTGATAACCCGGCGGCAATGCGGTTGGGTCCTTTACTACGTACTGATAGTAGGGCTTGAGGGCACTTTCTGGTGGAAGCGCCAGTTGTGCAAAGGGTGTCCCGTCGGGGGCGAGGTAGGAGCCACCTGGATTGCCGAAGCGCTCTAGGACAGTACCGGGTTGCAAGTTCGCGTTTGGAATCACTGTGCCCGGGACCGCATAGGGCTTTGTCGCCAGCCCGTCGTCGGGATAAAGCAGACTGCCGTCAGGCTTGGTGAATTCCGGACCCGGTTGAACCGCGTGATACCCGTCGAATAACGGGTGATCAGACGGTAGGTGCGGCGGTGTATCGAGAGAGCTCGGTGGCGGCCCGTCCGGGCCCACCGGTACATGCGGTCCGGCATCGGGCGGAAGCTCACTGCCACCCCCGCCCGGGTGCGGCGCGTGCTCGACGACGGGCGCAGGACCGGGGTGGGTGGTCCCCGGAACGGGTTCGCCGCTGATGTCGGGAATCGGACGGCCAGGGGGAGGCAGATGCGCTTCGGCGATTGCCGCACGTATCTCGGCCCCGCTCATTGCGCGGGCTAGGACATTGTCGCCGGTCAAGCCCGTCAGCGCTTCGCGGCTGAAGAGCGTCTTCAAGCCTTGCCAAGCGACCTCGCCACCGGCTTTGAGTTCGGGACCGCCGACCGCCAAAGTGATGGCGCTCCACAGCGGTTCGGGGGTGGCTTCCACCTTCCCGGGATCAAGCGTGCGCATGCCGGTCAACTTGCCGCCGCTGAAGCTGTATGAGGTGCCCATGGCCTGGTCGAAGAATTCGCCCGCGCCGTCCTTGAGCTGCCCATAGACCTGTACGGGCTGCCCGTCGACGGTGTGGGTGAACATGAAACGGCCGTCGGGAGTGATCGTGACCGATGCCGGGTCGACGTCCTTGTAGTCGGGGATCTTGCCCAGGTCGTCGAGAGCATGCGCCAGGTCCGCTTTCAGCTTGGGCAGCTTCGCGCTGGCGGCCTCGCCTTCCGGCGACCCAGGACCGTGGGTATATAGGTCGGCCATCGCCTTGTTCAGGGCATCCTGCGCGGCGCGCACCTTGCCCATTTGATCCACCACCGCTTGGTCGGTGATGCGGCGCAGGTCGGCGAGCGCTTGCAACTGGGCCTCAGTGGGCTTGGGTGAACCGTCGGCGTCGAAATCGTGCAGGCGAGCGGGATCGTATCCCTCGGTTCGTAGGTTGCCCAGCGAATTGCGTAAGCCATCGGCGTAGCCGTTACGTATCGAGTTGAGTTGTCCCAGAGTCGCTTTGGTGTCATCGATGGCATCCCTCTCGCAATTGTGGATCAGGACATCGAGGGTGTGCTTGTCCTCCGCGCTGAGGTTGCCGGATTGCTCCATCGCGACGGCCTGACCGATCAGGTCGTCGAGTGTTTGCAGCTGATTCTCGAGCGTTACGATCTGCCCCGCCGCGGCCTTCTGCGCCTCGGCCAAGGAAGCGGCGATGTTTTCCAAGTCGACGCCGATCTTGGGCAGCTGCCAGGACTGGTCGCCGAGCGACTGGGTCACCCGTAGCACATCGAGGGAGTCGTTGATCGGATTGCCGCCACCGCCCTGGCGGTTCCACGCAGCGTCGAAGCGGTTGCGGGCTTGCTCAAAGGCGTGCTGGGCCTCGGAAGTGCATCGCCCCGCTCGGTGGAAGGCTTCTGCCAGAGAGGAGATCTCCCAGGGCCTGCCGGCTTGCAAGCTCTTGTTGATGGCCCACGGATCACCACCGGCCTCGGCAATCAGGGCCGCAACGCTTATGTAGCGCAACTGCATCGCATCACCCGCAGCTGCGCAGCGCCAAGCGCAGTGACCACCATTGCCACCCCTCCTGAGCTGGCAATTACGCTACTGGTGCGGTTGCCGACGTCAATTCACCCAAGCCCGAGGAGCCCAGACCCATGGCCGTGCTAGTGCTGGTCCTCAAGGTGGTGCTGATTGCCCTAATCGTTGGCGGCACCGTCGCTCTGGTTGTCCGCGCGGTCCGGCGCTCACGGACGAACCGATCGGATCCGCGTTGGAAGCCGCATGGCCCCCAACCGGGTTACGAGGCCTCTGCACGCGGCGTGATGCCGAATACCCCGCTGCCGGAGTGGGCCGACTGGGATGAGGAGGGCGAGGAGGACGGCCGGGTGCGCTGAGTCCCCGGTACAACGCCCGAACAACACGAAGGTCGCGAACTTCTCGAGTCCGCGACCTCAGCGCCGATATTCAAATGTGGGCGAAGGGGGACTTGAACCCCCACGTCCCGAAGGACACTGGCACCTGAAGCCAGCGCGTCTGCCATTCCGCCACTCGCCCGGAAAAACAACCGATGGACCATACCACTCTAATGGCCGCGTTCCCCAACTGCCTGGTCGGGATTGACGGCGTCCGGCGCTGGCAGACAACGGCTCTGAGCAGTGCGGACGCAAACTCTCAGAGTTTCGACGGTGCCGCGGCGTCCCGCCATCCCGATACCATGCTGGAGTGAAAGCCGTTTGCCGCGCGCCGACGACATGCTGCGGCAAGTGCGGGCGGGCGCCCGGGCATGAGTAGCCAACGGGGGCTGGCGGCGCGGATCGAGCGGAAGCTCGAGGCCACCGTCGACAACGCGTTCGCCCGGGTCTTCGGCGGGTCGATCGTTCCGCAGGAGGTCGAAGCCCTCCTGCGCCGCGAGGCCCGCGACGGCGTCGAGACGCTGCACGGCAATCGCCTTTTGGCCCCCAACGAATACATCATTACCCTCGGTAGGCACGACTTCGAGAAGGTGGGCGCCGACCCTGATCTCACGTCGGGCGCTTTCGCTAGGTACTTGGCCGACTACATCCAGGAACAGGGGTGGCAAACGTATGGTGAGGTGGTCGTCCGGTTCGAGCAGTCGTCGAACCTGCGTACCGGCCAGTACCGCGCCCGTGGTGCTGTCAACCCCGATGTGCAGCCCCGCCCGATGGTCAACGATCCCGTCCGGCCACAATCAAATAGTGCGTTCGGCGCAGAACGAGGAGTAGCACCAATGACTGACGATTCGAGCTACCGCGGGGCTCAGGGGCCGGGTCGGCCCAGCGATGAGTACTACGACGACCGCTACCCGCGGCCGCAAGAAGGCGGCGCGGAACCGCAGGGGGGCCCTGACCCGCGCGGCGGGTACCCGCCCGAGCAGAGCGGTTATCCGCCGCAGCAGGGCTACCCGCCGCCCCGCCACCCAGAGCAGGGCGGCTACCCGGAGCAAGGCGGCTACCAGGCCCCCGGCGGCTACCCCGAGCAGCGCGGCTACCAGGCTCCCGGCGGCTACCCCGAGCAGCGCGGGTACCAGGGGCCGGGCGGCTACCCCGAGCAGGGCCAGGGCGGCTACCAGCCGCAGTATGAGCAGCGTCCCCCCGCCCCCGGTGGCTACGGCGGCCAAGGCTACGACCAGGGCTACCGGCAGGGCGGCGGCTACGGGCCGCCCGGCGGCGGTCAACCGGCTGGCGGCCAGCCCGGCGGCGGCCAGCAGGGCTACGGCGGCTACGGCGAGTACGGCCGCGGACCGGCCCGCCCCGACGAGGGCGGCTACGCTCCGCCGGAGCAACGCCCGGCCTACCCCGAGCAGGGCGGCGGGTATGAGCAGGGTGGCGGCTACGAACAAGGCGGTGGCTACGACCAGGGCTACCAGCAGGGCGGCGGCTACGGCCGGCAGGAGTACGGCGGGGATTACACGCAGTACTCCGAGAACGTCCCGGCCGGCGGATACCAGGGTCAGGCCGGCGGCTACCCCGAGACCGCTCACCGCGACTACGACTACGGCCAGCAGGCCGAGTATGCGCAGCCGAGCGAGTACGGCCAGCCCGCCGACTACGGCCAGCCCGCCGACTACGGCCAGCCGGCCGGGGGCTACGGCGCCTACGGCGGCGGTGGCTACGGCGCGGCCGGAACCGCCGTCACCCTCCAGCTCGACGACGGCAGCGGGCGCACCTATCAGCTGCGCGAGGGCTCCAACATCGTGGGCCGCGGACAAGACGCCCAGTTCCGGTTGCCGGACACCGGTGTCTCACGACGGCACCTCGAGATCCGCTGGGACGGGCAGGTGGCGCTCCTCTCGGACCTGAACTCGACCAACGGCACCACCGTCAACAACGCACCGGTGCAGGAGTGGCAGCTGGCGGACGGCGACGTGATCCGTCTGGGCCACTCGGAGATCATCGTCCGGATCCACTAACCGCGGGGCTCAACGCTGCCGTGCTTCGCCCCGCGTCGACCGCCGTCCAAGTATCGTGACGTTGCCGATGTGCTCGGGGTCACGGGCGCAGGGGGGACGCCGGGATTCCGGGGCCAGGACGGAAAGGACGCCAGATGCAGGGACTCGTACTGCAGCTGACGCGTGCCGGTTTTTTAATGTTGTTGTGGGTATTCATCTGGTCCGTGTTGCGGATCTTGCGGACCGATATCTATGCGCCCACCGGCGCCGTCATGGTGCGTCGCGGCCTGGCGTTGCGCAGCACGCTGCTGCCTTCACGGCAACGCCGGCATGCCGCGCGCTACCTCGTGGTGACCGAGGGGGCATTGGCCGGGGCCCGCATCACGCTCAGCGGGCAGCCGGTGCTGATCGGCCGGGCTGACGATTCGACGCTCGTGCTCACCGACGATTACGCCTCGACGCGGCACGCCAGGCTGTCTCAGCGCGGTTCGGAATGGTACGTCGAGGATCTAGGATCGACCAACGGCACTTACCTTGACAGGGCAAAGGTGACGACTGCGGTACGAGTTCCGATAGGGACGCCGATTCGGATCGGCAAAACGGCGATCGAGTTGCGCCCGTGACGCTGGTCCTGCGGTATGCCGCGCGCAGCGATCGCGGCTTGGTACGCGCCAATAACGAAGACTCCGTGTACGCCGGTGCGCGACTGCTCGCCCTGGCCGACGGCATGGGTGGTCACGCCGCCGGTGAAGTGGCCTCCCAGTTGGTGATCGCCGCACTGGCCCATCTCGACGACGACGAACCCGGCGGCGACCTGCTGGCCAAGCTCGACGCGGCGGTGCGCTCCGGCAATGCGGCCATCGCGGCGCAGGTGGAGGCGGAGCCCGAACTCGAGGGCATGGGCACCACGCTCACTGCAATCCTGTTCGCGGGCGACCGAATTGGCTTGGTGCACATCGGCGATTCACGCGGTTACCTGCTGCGCGACGGCGAGCTGACGCAGATCACCAAGGACGACACCTTCGTCCAGACCCTGGTCGACGAGGGCCGCATCACCCGCGAAGAGGCACACAGCCACCCGCAGCGGTCGCTGATCATGCGCGCGCTGACCGGCCACGAGGTCGAGCCCACGTTGACCATGCGCGAGGCGCGGGCCGGCGACCGCTACCTGCTCTGCTCCGACGGTCTCAGCGACCCGGTCAGCGACGAAACCATCCTCGAGGCACTGCAGATCCCCGACGTGGCCGAAGCCGCCTACCGCCTCATCGAATTGGCGCTGCGCGGCGGCGGACCGGACAACGTGACCGTGGTGGTCGCCGATGTCGTCGACTACGACTACGGCCAGACCCAGCCGATCCTCGCCGGCGCGGTGTCGGGCGACGACGATCAAATGACGTTGCCCAACACCTCGGCGGGCCGTGCATCGGCGATCCGGCCCCGCGATGAGACGGCCAAACGTGTTGCGCCGCAACCGGAAACACCCACTCGTCCACGGTGGCCCCGGCGGCGGATGTTTTTCGTCGTGACGCTGGCGGTGTTGTTCGTCCTCTCCGGATTGGCCATCGGGTGGTGGGTCATCCAGCGCAACTATTACGTCGCCGAATTCGACGGCAAGGTGTCGATCGTCCGCGGAATCCAGGGGTCCTTGTTGGGCATACCCCTGCAGCAGCCCTATCTGGTGGGCTGCCTGAGCGCCCGCAACGAACTGTCCCTGATCAGTTACGGCCAATCCGGCCACTCGAACTGTCAAGCGATGACGCTGCGGGATCTGCGCCGTCCCGGGCAGGTGCAGGTCGAAACCGGGCTGCCCGGAGGCAGCCTCGACCAGGCCGAGTCACAACTGCGGCAATTGCTGACCGAATACCTGCTGCCCACCTGTCCGCCACCGCGTGCCACGTCGCCGCCGGGTTCCCCGACACCCGGGAACCCCACTCCCGAACCGAGTGTCGCGACGTCGTCAGCACCCACCACGCCACAAACCACCGCTACCTCCGGGCCCAGCGCCCCAGCCCCGACCAGCGCCACGGGCGGCCCCGCGACCTCGTCGCCGGCGGGCCCCACCACCACTTCGCAGACGGTCACAGCGCTTCCAGCGCCTCCACCTCAACCGGGCGTTGACTGCCGGACGGTGGCATGACGACCCAACTGCAGCCGCCCGTCGCGGTCACGCCCCCGCTGCCCACCCGCCGCAACGCCGAGCTGCTGCTGCTGTGCTTCGCCGCAGCGATCACCGTGGCCGCGTTGCTGATCGTCGAGGCCAACCAGGACCGCGAATTTCGTTGGAATGCAATTAGTTACGGCCTGGTTTTCTTGCTCGTGTTCGGGTCGGCGCACATGGCCATCAGGCGGTTCGCCCCCTACACCGACCCGCTGCTGCTACCAATCGTGGCGCTGCTCAACGGACTCGGCCTGGTGATGATCCATCGACTCGACCTGGTCAGCAGCCAGCTCAGCGGCCGCCATCACTCCAGCGCCACCCAGCAGATGATGTGGACCCTGGTCGGCGTCGTCACGTTCGCCCTCGTCGTCACGTTTCTCAAAGACCACCGGCAGCTGGCGCGGTACGGCTACATCTGCGGCATCGCGGGCTTGGTGCTGTTGATCATTCCCGCCTTGCTGCCGGCGTCGATGTCCGAACAGAACGGCGCGAAAATCTGGATTCGCGTGTCCGGCTTCTCGTTTCAGCCCGCCGAGTTCTCCAAGATCCTGCTGCTGATCTTCTTCTCCGCCGTGCTGATCGCCAAGCGCGGACTGTTCAACAGCGTCGGCAAGCACTTCATGGGGCTGACCCTGCCGCGCCCGCGCGACCTCGCGCCCCTGCTGGCCGCCTGGGTGATCTCGGTCGGGGTGATGGCCTTCGAAAAGGACCTCGGCACCTCGCTGCTGCTGTACGCGTCGTTCTTGGTGGTGGTTTACCTTGCGACGCAACGGTTCAGCTGGGTGATGATCGGCCTGGTGTTGTTCGCGGTGGGCAGCGTCATCGCGTATTTCGTCTTCGCTCACGTCCGGGTCCGGGTGCAGATGTGGTGGGACCCGTTTTCCGACCCCGACGGCAGCGGTTATCAGATCGTGCAATCGCTGTTCAGTTTCGCCACCGGCGGCATCTTCGGCACCGGACTGGGCAACGGCCAACCCGACACCGTGCCGGCCGCGTCAACCGACTTCATCATCGCGGCGTTCGGTGAGGAGCTGGGGCTCGTCGGCCTCGCCAGCATTCTGATGCTCTACACCATCGTCATCGTCCGCGGCATGCGCACCGCGATCGCGACCCGGGACAGCTTCGGCAAGTTGCTGGCCGCGGGGCTGGCCTCCACGTTGGCCATCCAGCTGTTCATCGTGGTCGGCGGTGTCACGCAGCTGATTCCGCTGACCGGGCTCACCACGCCGTGGATGTCCTACGGCGGATCGTCGCTGCTGGCGAACTACATTCTGCTGGCCATCCTCGCCCGCATCTCCAACAGCGCCCGGCATCCCTTACGCGGGCGCGAGCGCACCAATTCGCCGATCGCGGCGGCCAAGACCGAGGTAATCGAGAAGGTATGAACACCTCTCTGCGCCGCATCTCGGTCACCGTCATGGCGTTGATCGTGCTGCTGCTGCTCAACGCCACGATGACGCAGGTGTTCGCCGCGGACTCGCTGCGCGCCGACCCGCGAAATCAGCGCGTGCTGCTCGACGAGTATTCGCGCCAGCGCGGCCAGATCATCGCCGGCGGCCAGTTGCTGGCCTACTCCGTGGCCACCGACAGCCGCTTCCGCTTCCTGCGGGTCTACCCGAACCCGGCGGTGTACGCGCCGGTCACCGGTTTCTACTCGCTGCGCTATTCCAGCACCGGTCTGGAGCGCGCCGAGGACCCGCTGCTGAACGGATCCGACGAGCGGTTGTTCGGCCGCCGTCTGGCTGACTTCTTCACCGGCCGCGACCCGCGCGGCGGCAACGTCGACACCACCATCCGGCCGCGGGTGCAGCAGGCCGGGTGGGACGCCATGCAGCAGGGCTGCGGCGGCACACCGTGTAAGGGCGCGATCGTGGCCCTCGAGCCGTCCACCGGCAAGATCCTGGCGATGGTGTCGTCGCCGTCCTATGACCCCAACCTGCTGGCGTCGCACGACCCCGAAGTGCAGGCGCAGGCATGGCAGCGGTTACGTGACGACCCCGACAATCCGCTGACCAACCGCGCCATCTCCGAGACCTACCCGCCCGGTTCCACGTTCAAGGTGATCACCACCGCCGCGGCGCTGCAGGCCGGTGCGACCGACGCCGAGCAGCTGACCGCGGCGGCCTCAATTCCGTTGCCCGACAGCACCGCAACGCTGGAGAACTACGGCGGCCAGCCGTGCGGCAGCGAGCCCACGGTGACGCTCAAGCAGGCGTTCGCCCTGTCGTGCAACACCGCGTTCGTCCAGCTCGGCATGCACACCGGCTCGGACGCGTTGCGCAGCACGGCGCAGTCCTTCGGCCTGGACACCACCCCGAGCGTCATCCCGCTGCAGGTCGCCGAATCCACCGTCGGGATCATCCCGGACGCAGCCGCGCTTGGCATGACCAGCATCGGCCAAAAGGACGTGGCCCTGACGCCGTTGGAGAACGCCCAGATCGCCGCGACCATCGCCAACGGCGGCGTCACGATGCAGCCCTACCTGATCGACAGCCTCAAGGGACCCGACCTGGCCAACATCAGCACCACCGCTCCCTATCAGCAGCGCCGCGCGGTGTCACCCCAGGTCGCCGCTAAGCTGACAGAGCTGATGGTCGGCGCCGAGAAGGTCGCACAGCAGAAAGGGGCCATTCCCGGCGTGCAGATCGCATCCAAGACTGGTACGGCAGAGCATGGCTCCGATCCGCGCAACACGCCGCCGCACGCGTGGTACATCGCCTTCGCGCCCGCGCAGACGCCCAGAGTCGCCGTGGCAGTGTTGGTGGAGAATGGCGGCGACCGCCTGTCCGCGACGGGAGGTGCACTCGCCGCGCCCATCGGACGGGCTGTGATCCAAGCCGCGCTACAGGGAGGACCATGAGCCCGCGAGTTGGTGTGACGCTGTCTGGCAGATACCGCCTGCAGCGCCTGATCGCCACCGGCGGCATGGGCCAGGTGTGGGAGGCGGTGGACAGCCGGCTGGGCCGGCGCGTCGCGGTCAAGGTGCTCAAACAGGAGTTCTCCCAGGACCCGGAGTTCATCGAGCGGTTCCGCGCCGAGGCGCGCACCACCGCGATGCTCAACCACCCCGGCATCGCCCAGGTCCACGACTACGGCGAAAGCCAGCTGGACGGGGAGGGCCGCACCGCCTACCTGGTGATGGAACTGGTCAACGGTGAGCCGCTGAACTCGGTGCTCAAGCGCACGGGTCGGCTGTCGCTGCGACACGCGCTCGACATGCTCGAGCAGACCGGCCGGGCCCTGCAAATCGCCCACGCCGCCGGTTTGGTACACCGCGACGTCAAGCCGGGAAACATTCTGATCACGCCGACCGGCCAGGTGAAGATCACCGACTTCGGCATCGCTAAGGCCGTCGACGCCGCGCCGGTAACCCAGACCGGCATGGTGATGGGCACCGCCCAGTACATCGCCCCCGAACAGGCCCTGGGACACGACGCCACCCCCGCCAGCGACGTCTACTCGCTGGGCGTCGTCGGCTACGAAGTGGTCTCGGGCAAGCGGCCGTTCGCCGGTGACGGGGCCCTGACGGTGGCGATGAAGCACATCAAGGAGCCGCCGCCGCCGCTGCCCGCGGAGCTGCCGCCCAACGTCCGCGAGCTCATCGAGATCACGCTCGTCAAGAACCCCGCGATGCGGTACCGCAGCGGCGGGCCCTTCGCCGACGCCGTTGCGGCGGTGCGGGCCGGCCGGCGCCCGCCGCGGCCCAGCCAGTCGCCGCCCCCCGGGCGGGCCTCACCGGCGGCCATTCCGTCCAGCCCGACGACCAGGGCGGCCGCCGTCTCCGGCACCCGGGCCGCGGCGCCGCGCCGATCCCGGCCCGCCACCGGGGGACATCGCCCACCCCCGGCCCGGCGCACCTTCTCGTCGGGTCAGCGCGCGTTGTTGTGGGCCGCCGGAGTGCTGGGGGCCCTGGCGATCATCATCGCGGTGCTCATCGTCATAAATTCCCGCGGGGATAACCCGCAGCAGCCGCCGCCCCCGACGGTCACCGACACCGGAAGCCCGCCGGCGCCGCCGGCGAGCAACACCCCAACCGGTTACGCACCCGGGCTGCGGCTTAATTGGACGGATCGACCGACGATAGGTAATTCTGGACTGCAGCGAGGGCCGGCCGGGCGCGGGTGGGGCGAACCACCGACGTCCGGCGCGTCACCGGCCCGACACGAGATACCACGATGACCACCCCTCAACACCTTTCTGACCGCTATGAACTGGGCGAAATCCTCGGCTTCGGGGGCATGTCCGAGGTTCACCTGGCCCGCGACGTCCGCTTGCACCGCGACGTCGCGGTGAAGGTGCTGCGCGCCGACCTGGCTCGCGACCCCAGCTTCTATCTGCGGTTCCGCCGCGAGGCGCAGAACGCCGCCGCGCTCAATCACCCCTCCATCGTCGCGGTGTACGACACCGGTGAGGCTGAGACACCGACGGGACCGCTGCCGTACATCGTCATGGAGTACGTCGACGGCGTCACGCTGCGCGACATCGTGCACACCGACGGGCCGCTGCCGCCGCGGCGGGCCATCGAGATCATCGCCGACGCGTGTCAGGCCCTGAACTTCAGTCATCAGAACGGCATCATCCACCGCGATGTCAAGCCGGCGAACATCATGATCAGCAGCACCAATGCGGTCAAAGTGATGGACTTCGGCATCGCGCGCGCGATCGCCGACAGCGGCAACAGCGTCACCCAGACCGCGGCCGTGATCGGCACGGCCCAGTACTTGTCTCCCGAGCAGGCCCGCGGCGACACCGTCGACGCCCGGTCGGACGTCTACTCGCTCGGTTGCGTGCTCTACGAAATCCTCACGGGCGAACCGCCTTTCACCGGAGACTCGCCCGTCGCCGTCGCCTACCAGCATGTGCGCGAGGACCCCATTCCGCCGTCCCAGCGCCATGAAGGCATCTCCGCCGACCTCGACGCCGTCGTGCTCAAGGCGCTGGCCAAAAACCCGGACAATCGCTACCAGACCGCGGCCGAAATGCGCGCCGATCTGGTGCGGGTGCACAACGGCGAACCGCCCGAGGCGCCCAAAGTGCTCACCGACGCCGACCGTAGCGGGATGCTCGCCGCCCCGGGAAACCAGCCCGGGCCGCGCACCGATCCGCTGCCCCGCCAACCCCTGCGCCACATCGACGACCGCGAGGGCGGGTCGGTCGGCCGCTGGATCGTGGCCGTCGCCGCGCTGGCGGTGCTGACGATCGTCGTGGTCATCGCCTTCAACACCTTCGGCGGCACCACCCGCGACGTCCAGGTGCCCGACATGCGGGGCCAGGTGTCCGCGGATGCCATTGCGACGCTGCAGAATCGGGGCTTCAAGACGCGCACCCTGCAGAAGCCCGATTCCACGATCCCGCCCGATCACGTCATCAACACCGACCCCGGCGCCAACGCCTCGGTTAGCGCGGGCGACGAGATCACGATCAACGTCTCGACCGGTCCCGAACAGCGCGAGGTGCCCGACGTCTCGTCACTGAGCTACTCCGACGCGGTGAGCAAGCTCAAGGCGGCCGGGTTCAGCAAGTTCAAGCAGACGAACTCGCCGTCCAGCCCGGAGCTGCTGGGCAAGGTGATCGGCACCAACCCGCCGGCCAACCAGACCTCCGCGATCACGAACGTCATCGCGGTCATCGTCGGCTCGGGCCCGGAGACCAAGCAGGTGCCCGACGTCGGGGGTCAGACCGTCGACGTCGCGCAGAAGAACTTGACCGTGTACGGGTTCACCAAGATCACCCAGGCGCAGGTGGACAGCACCCGGCCGGCCGGTGAGGTGATCGGCACCAATCCGCCCAAGGGCCAAACGGTTCCGGTGGACTCGGTGATCGAGTTGCAGGTGTCCAAGGGCAACCAGTTCGTGATGCCCGACCTGAGCGGCATGTTCTGGACGGACGCCGAGCCGCGGCTACGGGCGCTGGGCTGGACCGGGGTGCTCGACAAGGGCCCCGACGTGGACGCGGGTGGCTCCCAGTCCCACAAAGTGGTCTATCAGAACCCGCCCGCCGGCACCGGCTGCAACCGCGACGGGGTCATCACGCTGAAGTTCGGCCAGTAGCTTCCGGTTCGGCCGGGACGTACGGCTGCACCGCCGCGCGCACCTCGTTCTCGAGCCGGCGGACCATCGTGTCGTCGCGGGTCCAGCCGCAGTAGGTCAGCCAGTTCGCCAGCATCCGATGCCCGCCCTCGGTCAGGATGGACTCCGGGTGGAACTGCACTCCGTGAATCGGCAACTCGGTGTGCTGCACGCCCATGATGACGCCGCCACGGGTGCGGGCCGTCACTTCGAGCACCGGGGGCAGTGACTCCGGCAGGATGGTCAGCGAGTGATACCGGGTCGCCGTGAAGGGGTCTGGAAGCCCTTGCAGCACACCGGTGTTGGTGTGGAAGACGCTGCTGGTCTTGCCGTGCAGCAGCTCGGGGGCGCGGTCGACCGTGGCGCCGAAGGCGACGCCGATGGCCTGGTGCCCCAGGCAAACCCCGAGCAGCGGGGTGCGCTCGGCGGCACACGCGCCCACCAAACCGATCGACGCGCCGGCTCGTTCCGGGGTGCCCGGCCCGGGGCTGAGCAGCACGCCGTCGAACCGCTTGGCGACGGCCGCCTGGTCGGAGAGTCGGGCGTCGTCGTTGCGCCACACCTCGGCCTCGACGCCCAGCTGGCCCAGGTACTGCACCAGGTTGAACACGAAGCTGTCGTAGTTGTCGACGACCAGGATCCGCACCGTGCCAGGTTACCGCCCGCCGGAAATCAGTAGCCGATGGTTCCCATGGGCTGCGCGAAGTGCAGCCGGTCCGGCTCGGTGTGACCGACGATCTGGACGTCGGGCTTGACCTCTTCGCGGTAGCCGAGCCCGAATCGGACCACGTACTGGCGGTACAGGACGACCAGGGGAGCGGCGGCCAGGACGGCCTGCATGGCGGCCGCGTTGCCGACCGCGGTGATCGTGTACGGCGGGCTGTAGGTGCGCCCGTTGAGCAGCAGGGTGTTGCCGACGCAGCGCGGCACCGAGGTGGCGATGATGCGCTGGTCCTGCATCTGGATCGCCTCGGCGCCCGCGCTCCACAGGGCGTTGAGCACGGCCTCGATGTCTTGCTGGTGCACCACCAGGTCGTCGGGGGAGGCGTCGCGGGGGAAGCGGCCGTTGGCGTCGCGGGGGGCGTCCTCCAGGGTGACCGTCAGGCCCGGGCCGTGCACGGGGTTCATGCCCGCCTCGGCGGCCAGCTCGGCGGAGCGCCGCAGCATCGCCGCCAACGCGCGATCCGAGGACCGTCCGTGCGCGGCGTCGATCTTGCCGGCCAGGGCGTCGCGCTGAGCGTTGAGATGATTCACCGACGCCTGGGCCTCACGGACCAGATCGACCAGCCGCGGGGCATCGCTGCGCCGGATTTCGGCGCCGCCGGACACCCCGTGCGTGGCGGCGAGGAGCAACCCGGCGAGCAGACAGACCACCGGTACGCCGAAGCGCCATGGTGACCGGTGTCCGTCGCTCATCGGCTCTCCAATTTCCAGGTCGCCGTGCCAGGTGAGTTAGTCTCGTAGCCAAGCTGCGTGTGCAGCTTCGGTCTTTATCGTCGCACCCCGTCCCGCTCACCGTCTTCTCGAGGTCATCATGCCGAAGTCCAAGGTCCGTAAGAAGAACGACTTCACCGTCAGCTCCGTGAGCCGCACGCCGGTGAAGGTGAAGGTCGGGCCGTCCAGCGTGTGGTTCGTCGCCTTGTTCGTCGGGCTGATGTTGATCGGGCTGGTCTGGTTGATGGTGTTTCAACTCGCGGCCGTCGGCAGCCAGGCGCCGACCGCCCTGAATTGGATGGCGCAACTGGGCCCGTGGAACTACGCGATCGCCTTCGCTTTCATGATCACCGGTTTGTTGCTGACGATGCGCTGGCACTGAGCGCGGCCCGGGGCGGAATGAATTCATTTTTGGGATGCTTCGTTACTGCGCCAGCAACGTTCCCGCCCCCCAATCACACGCGTGTGATTTATCCCCACTGTTGATAGCGTCTGTGGATAACTCCATCGGCCATGGTGGGAGGGCCTGAGCGGCGGATGCAGCAAACACAATGGGAGCCCCGCACGACGGGAATCGCTGGTTGTGGGGTCGCGGGCGTTTTGATGGCTATCGCCAGTGTGACCGCAGTCACAGACCCGCCGGGGCGCGTTTTAACGGGGATTGCCGGGGTGGGACTGATCTTGTTTGCGGGCGGCACGTGGCGCGCGCGCCCGAAGCTGGCAATTACGGCCGACGGCTTGCTGCTCCAGGGATGGTTCCGGACGCAGGTATTGCAGCCGTCCGACATCAAGATCATCCGGATCACCGAGTTCCGCCGCTACGGACGTAAAGTCCGGCTGCTCGAGGTCGAGACGGCCGACGGCGGCCTGCTGCTCTTCTCCCGTTGGGACCTCGGGACCGACCCGCTGGAGGTGCTCGACGCGCTGACGGACGCCGGTTACGCGGGCGCGCGTCCGCCGGGATGACGGGGCCTGGCCGGGCCTACGAGATCGTGATCGATTCGATGACGACCGGTTCGGTGGGGCGGTCGTTGCTGTCGGTCGACGTCGTCGCGATCGCGTCGACAACCTGCTGCGACTCGGGGTCCGTGACTTCACCGAAGATGGTGTGCCGCCGGTTCAGGTGAGGAGTCTTGCCCACCGTGATGAAGAACTGGGAGCCGTTGGTGCCCGGGCCGGCGTTCGCCATCGCCAGCAGGTATGGCTTGTCGAATTGCAGTTCGGGGTGGAACTCGTCGGCGAACTTGTAGCCCGGGCCGCCGCGACCGGTTCCGGTCGGGTCGCCGCCCTGGATCATGAAGCCCTGGATCACCCGGTGAAAGACCGCGCCGTCGTAGAACGGGCCGGAGGACCCGCCCGATGCGTTCTGGGTCGAGTACTCCTTGGTGCCCTGCGCCAGGCCGACGAAGTTGGCGACGGTCTTGGGGGCGTGGTTGCCGAACAGGGCGACTTTGATGTCGCCGCGGTTGGTGTGGAGTGTGGCGGTAGCGGTCTGAAAGGGGCTGTTGGTCACGGCATGAGAGTCTGCCACTACGCGTGGGTCCGCCCGCAGCCGGTGCCACCCAACCCGCGCGGGCGCCGAAAACGCGCCGCGCGCATAACGGTTCCGCCGGCGTCCCTATGCTGGCAGTCTGTTCAGGACGCACAGAAAGGCGGCAGATGAGCGCGAAGGCGGAATCTCGGCTGACCCCGCGGGAGCGACTTGCCCGCGGCCTGACCTACTCGACACTGGGACCGGTGGACGTGACCCGGGGGGTCGTCGGCCTGGGTGTCCAGTCGGCGCAGTCGGGCGCGTCGCAGATTCGCCGCAAGTATCAAGAGGGGCGCCTGGCCAAGGAGCTCGCCGCGGCCCAGGAGACGCTCGCCCAGGAGCTCGCGGCCGCGCAGGAGGTGGTGTCCAACTTGCCTCAGGCGCTGCAGGACGCGCGGCGGGCGCAGCGCCGAACCCGGCGCCCGTGGGTGTTCGCGGGGGCGGCGGTGGTGGTGCTTGCCGGCGGCGCCGTGGCGTTCAGCATCGTGCGGCGGTCGGTGCGGGCGAAGCCTCAGGATCCGCAGTCGCGGCCGCCAAGCGTCGACGTTCAGCCGCGCCCGTGATTTGTGGAGCCTAGGGGAATCGAACCCCTGACACCCGCCTTGCAAAGGCGGTGCTCTACCAACTGAGCTAAGGCCCCTCGCCGTGACTGGGTGGCTGACCGGACGGGTCGTCCACCGCCACGTGCCAGACCTCAACCCCACGCCGGGACCGCGCCACCGCCGCCGCCACCACAGCGATCAGTGTGATTGGCAGGGCGAGTCTTACGCAACGTCTGGACGGGCACATGGTTGTGGGCCTAGGAGGACTCGAACCTCCGACCTCTTCGTTATCAGCGAAGCGCTCTAACCGCCTGAGCTATAGGCCCGTACGCGCAGTACGGCCGAGCGACGAGATTACCGCAATCGCCGCCCCACCCCCAAAAACGCTAGTCGCGGTCCGCCAGAGTCACTTCGATGCCGCCGATCAGATCGGTGGTCAGGTTGTAGACGAACGCGGCGATGGTGGCCATCGCGGTCAAGAGCACGATGTTGACCAAGCCGATCAGCACGGCGCCGCCGAAGATGGTGCCGCTGGAAACGAGCTCGCCGCTGCTGCCGCTGGTGTTATTGAGCAGGTCGCCCACGTTGCTGTTGAGCTTGGACCACACGCCCATTCCGCCGAGCACCAAATACAGGAACGCCACGGCGATCATCCACACGAAGAACAACGCGACCGAGAGCAGCAGCGACACCTTCAGCGTGCTCCACGGGTCGATGCGGCGGATCTGCATGCTGGCCCGCACCGGGCCGCGCGGGCGCCGGGACACCTGGGTGCGGCTTTCCCGGCCCTCGCGGGCCTCCCGATTCTCCGCGCCCGACGACCGGCCGGCCCCCAGCAGGCTCGACGCCTCCGGCGAGCGCTCGGGCGGGGTCTTGCGCTGCGACGCCCGCGGAATCGGCCCAGACAGGTCCGGCAATTCGCTGGCGTACGCCTCCGCGGGCGGGCCGTCGCCACGGGGGTGCGGGGCGTCGGCCTCGTGCGGCGCGGTCTTGGCCTGCGGCGCGCCGGGTGCGGCGGTGCCGGATATGAAGCGGTTCAGCCGGGCCTCGACTCCGGTCGGTTGGCCCGGCTCGGCCGGGCGCTGCGGGGGACGGGGTCCGCCGCGCGGCCGCGGCGGCGAATCCCCGGCGTCCGGGGCACGGCCGCCCTGTGCGGGCGGCGCCGCGCGGTGTATACCGGCGCGCTCGGCCGAACCATCCCCGTTAGGGCCGTCGCCCTGATTGGGGACACCCGGCTCGTTCGGTGAGCTCACCCCGACTCCTTACATTGTCTGGTCGGGCCGAGTCTAATTGCCCGGCCGTTCGAGGGGCCGCCCGGATTGACACCGGCTAGCCGTCCGCGTCCGCGGCGCCCTCCGCTTCCTCGACGACCTCGTCCGCGTTCTCCTCCGCGTTGCGCGCGATGGCCAGCAGGGTGTTGTCCTCGCCCAGGTTCATCAGGCGAACGCCCTTGGTCTGCCGTCCCGCCTTGCGGACCTGTCTCGCATCGGTGCGGATCACTCCGCCGCCGGAGGTGATGGCGTAGAGCTCGCTGTCGTCGTCGACGATCAACGCGCCCACCAACCTGCCGCGCCGCCGGTCGTACATCACCGTCAGCACACCCTTGCCGCCGCGGCCCTGCACCGGATACTCCTCGATCGCGGTCCGCTTGGCGTAACCGCCGGAGGTCGCCACCAACAGGTACGTGCCTTCACGAACCACGTTGAGCGACAACAGGTAATCGTCCGCGTTGAACCGCATGCCCTGCACGCCGGAGGTGGCGCGCCCCATCGGGCGCAGCGCCTCGTCGGTCGCCGAGAACCGGATGGATTGACCGTTGGCCGACACCAGCAGCAGGTCCTCGTCCGACGAGCACAGCACCGCGCCGACGAGCTCGTCGTTGTCGCGCAGGTTGATCGCCACGATCCCGCCGGACCGGTTGGAGTCGAAGTCGGTCAGCTTGGTCTTCTTGACCAGGCCGTTGCGGGTGGCGAGCACCAGGTACGGGGCGTCCTCGTAGCTGCGGATCTGGATGACCTGGGCGATGCGCTCCTCGGGCTGGAAGGCCAGCAGGTTGGCGACGTGCTGGCCGCGCGCGGTCCGGGACGCCTCGGGCAGTTCGTAGGCCTTCGCGCGATAGACCCGGCCCTGGGTGGTGAAGAACAGGATCCAGTCGTGGGTCGAGCTCACGAAGAAGTGCTTGACGATGTCGTCCTGCTTGAGGCCGGCGCCCTGCACGCCCTTGCCGCCGCGTTTCTGGCTGCGGTACAGGTCGGTCTTGGTGCGTTTGGCGTAGCCGGTCTCGGTGATGGTGACGACGACGTCCTCGCGGGCGATCAGGTCCTCGTCGCTGACCTCGCCGTCGGCCGCGACGATTCGCGTGCGGCGGTCGTCGCCGTGCTTCTCGACGATCTCGGCGAGCTCGTCGCGCACGATGCCACGCTGCCGCTCGGGCTTGGCCAAGATGTCTTCCAGGTCGGCGATCTCGGCCTCGATCTTGGCCAGGTCGTCGATGATGCGCTGGCGCTCCAGGGCCGCCAGGCGACGCAACTGCATGTCCAGGATCGCCTGGGCCTGGATCTCGTCGATGTCGAGCAGTTCGATCAGGCCGGCCCTTGCGATGTCGACCGTCTCCGACGCGCGAATCAGGGCGATCACCTCGTCCAGCGCGTCGAGGGCCTTGACCAGGCCGCGCAGGATGTGGGCGCGTTCGTTGGCCTTGCGCAACCGATAGGTGGTGCGCCGCACGATCACGTCGAGTTGGTGCGCCACGTAGTGGCGGATCATCTGGTCCAGCCGCAGCGTGCGCGGCACCCCGTCGACGATGGCCAACATGTTCGCGCCGAAGCTGGTCTGCAGCTGGGTGTGCTTGTAGAGGTTGTTCAGCACCACCTTGGCCACGGCGTCGCGCTTGATCTCGACGACGATGCGCACGCCGACGCGGTCGCTGCCCTGGTCCTCCACATTGGAGATGCCGGCCAGCCGGCCGTCGCGAACCTGCTCGGCGATCGAGGTGATGAAGTTGTCGTGGTTCACCTGGTACGGCAACTCGGTGATCACCAAAGAGGTTCGGCCCCTTGCCTCTTCGACCTCCACGACGCCACGCATCCGGATGGACCCGCGGCCGGTCTTGTAGGCGTCGGAGATGCCCTGGCTGCCGACGATCAAGCCGGCGGTGGGGAAGTCGGGCCCCTTGACGCGCTCCATGCACGCCGCCAGGGTGGCCTCCTCGTCGGCCTCGTGGTTTTCCAGGCACCAGAACACGGCCTCGGCGAGCTCCCGCAGATTGTGCGGCGGGATGTTGGTCGCCATGCCGACCGCGATGCCGCCCGAGCCGTTGGCGAGCAGGTTGGGGAACCGGCTGGGCAGCACCGTAGGCTCTTGCACCCGGCCGTCGTAGTTGGGGATGAAATCGACTGTCTCCTCGTCGATTTCGCGCAGCATCTCCATGGCCAACGGCGTAAGGCGCGCTTCGGTGTTGTGACTGACGAAGCCGTTGGAGAGGAATGCGTGGTCGTCGGTATCAACGCGCAGGCTGTATACCGGCTGTACCCCCGCCTCCGTCACCGATGCGACCCGCGCGTAATAGAACCGGCCGTCGGTGAGGTCGGTCGCGATCGCACGTACATCCGGATCCGCAATGTGCGCAAGGATTTCAGCGCCGCGATCGCGCCAGCGTTGAATGCGGTCGATGTTGTGGCGGTTCAGCCAGTCGCGGTCGATCCACCTGCCGCCCGCATGCTTGCGGATGAATGCGGCCAGCCCCGGAACGTGGTCGGCATCCCTGCCGGCGCACGCGGGCATCGCGGCAAGAATTCGCGTCAGCTTGGCTTGCTTGGCACCACCGAAACCGATCCGGGTAGCGAACAGTTCGGCTTGGGCACGGTTGGTTACGACGACCTTGTACTCGCCGACCGCAAATCGGTACCGCTTTGAAACGACCCCGAACTCCAGCAACATCTGCTGGACGTCCACCGCCAGCTGCTCGCTGCGTGTGGAGTAAGAGATCTGAATGGTATTGCGCGGCAAAGCGGAGCAAGAGCCGTCGCCCTCAAAGAGGGCCTGGAGGAACGCCCGCTTCACGGCGGCCGGTGATTGCCAAAGCCATTGCGGCACATGCTTGTCGGCAGACCGTTGCCCGCATAGAACCGCGAGTCGCGTCTTCTGGATCGCCCTCAAGTTCTGCACGTCCAGTTCGTGCAATGTCGATCCCGAGGCGATCGTGCGGGAGTAGGCATAGCGCGGACCACCCACGACGGCGTCGTATGAGGCGACCACCATGTTGAAATAGTCGCGATCGCAGTTGTTGAACCCCGCGCGTGTTTCGGATACGAATCCCTCGCTGATGAAGGCGCCCAGCAGAAGCGCTTCCATCACGTCGTGCCAGTCGGCGGGCCCGAACTCCATCGAAGGGGTGCGCTGCAACACGACATGGTCGTCGGGCCGAATTTCTTCGATCAGTTTCCACAGCAGCGTCGGTACGCCACCGACGTCGACCAGGCACAGCAACGGGTGGTTCGACGTGCCGGTGACTTGATAGCCCTCGGCGGTGCGCACGGTGTAGGTCTGGTGCTCGCCCGAATGAAACAGGCGATCCACTGCAACAGGGTTGCCATGGCGGTCTAATACCTTGAGTTCGACAGCGTTGTCCGAGTTGGGCCGGGCGGCCGGAACGACATCGCCGATCCGTACGGATTGCCCAAACGGCAAGCGCACCAACGTATCACCCGTCAGGCAGTAGCGCATCGCCGCTGGTGGGTCGTTGCCCGGAGAGCCGAAGTTGCCCTGGCCGTCGACCAGGGGGTAGCGCAGCGACCACGGCTGCGCCATGCGCACCAAGGTGTCGTAGATCGAAGCGTCGCCGTGGGGGTGGTAGTTGCCCATCGTTTCGGCGACCGACCGCGCCGACTTTGCGTGGCTGCGATCCGGGCGGAAGCCCGAGTCGTACATCGCGTACAGCACGCGGCGGTGCACCGGCTTGAGGCCGTCGCGCACCTCGGGCAGTGCGCGCCCGACGATCACGCTCATCGCGTAGTCGATGTAGCTGCGCTGCATCTCCTGCTGAATGTCAACCGGTTCGATGCGGTCGCCGGCCTCGTCGCCGGGGGGCAGCGTGGTGTCAGTCATCTATTCCCCTTTTTCGGGTTGGCGTGCCTGACTGCGTCAGACATCCAGGAAGCGAACGTCTTTGGCGTTGCGGGTGATGAAGCTGCGGCGGGCGTCGACGTCTTCGCCCATCAGGATGGAGAACAGTTCGTCGGCCGCCGCGGCGTCGTCCAGCGTGACTTGACGCAGTACACGCACCGACGGGTCCATCGTGGTCTCCCACAATTCCTTGGCGTCCATCTCACCCAGACCCTTGTACCGCTGGATGCCGTCCTCTTTGTTGATCTTCTTGCCGGCCTTGAGCCCCGCCTCGAGCAGGCCGTCGCGTTCGCGGTCGGAGTATGCGAACTCCGGGTCGCTGCGCTGCCACTTCAGCTTGTACAGCGGCGGTTGGGCCAGGAAGACATGCCCGTGCTCGATCAGCGGCCGCATGAACCGGAACAGCAGCGTCAGCAGCAGGGTCGAGATGTGCTGGCCGTCCACGTCGGCGTCGGCCATCAGGACGATCTTGTGGTAGCGCAGCTTGGTGATGTCGAACTCGTCGTGGATGCCGGTTCCCAGCGCGGTGATGATCGCCTGGACTTCGGTGTTCTTCAGCACCCGGTCGATGCGGGCCTTCTCGACATTGATGATCTTGCCGCGCAACGGCAGGATCGCCTGGAACATCGAGTCGCGACCGCTCTTCGCCGAGCCGCCGGCCGAATCACCTTCCACCACATACAGTTCCGACTTGCGCGGGTCGGTGGAGCGGCAGTCGGCGAGCTTGCCGGGCAGGCCGCCGAGGTCCGTGGCGCTCTTGCGGCGCACCAGTTCGCGCGCCTTGCGCGCCGCGATCCGCGCCTGCGCCGACGACACCGCCTTGTTCACAACGGTTTTCGCCTCCGAGGGGTTGGCCTCGAACCAGTGCGTCAGCTGTTCGTTGCACACTTTCTGCACGAACGACTTGACCTCGGTGTTGCCCAGCTTGGTCTTGGTCTGGCCCTCGAACTGCGGCTCGCTGACCTTGACCGAGATGACCGCCGCCAGCCCTTCCCGGATGTCATCGCCGGTGAGGTTGGGGTCCTTGTCCTTCAGCAGCTTCTTGTCTTTGGCGTACTTGTTCACCACCGATGTCAGCGCGCTGCGGAAGCCCTCTTCGTGGGTGCCGCCCTCGTGCGTGTTGATGGTGTTGGCGAAGGTGTGCACCGACTCCGAGTAGCCGCCGTTCCACTGCATCGCGATTTCGACCTCATGGCCGGTGCCCTTGCCGTCGAAGTCGATGACGCTCTGCTGGATCGGGCTCTTCGTGCGGTTGATGTGCTTGACGAAGTCGACCAACCCGCCGGGGTAATGGAACGTGCGGTGCTTGACCTTATGCGGCGCAGTCGATTCCGCGGCCTTTTCCTCGGCGGACTTGGGTGCCTCGGCGGTGTCGCTGACCACCTCATCGACGACCTCGTCCTGCTCGACGCGTTCGTCGGTGAGGTTGATGGTGAGGCCCTTGTTCAGGAAGGCCATCTCCTGGAGCCGGCGCGCGACGGTCTCGAAGTCGTATTCGAGAGTTTCGAAGATCTCGGGATCGGCCCAGAACCGGATGGTGGTGCCGGTCTTCTTGGTGGCCTCGCCCTGCTTGAGGGTGCCGGGCACGGCGCGGTCGTAGTACTGGAACCACTCGTGCCCGTCGCGTTTGATGTTGACTTCCAGACGGGTGGACAGCGCGTTGACCACCGACACACCGACGCCGTGCAGCCCACCGCTGACGGTGTAGCCGCTGTTCTCGCCGCCGAACTTGCCGCCGGCGTGCAGCTGGGTCATCACCACGTCGACGGTGGGCGCGCCGGTGGCGTGCATGGCCACCGGGATGCCCCGCCCGTCGTCGGTGACCTCCACGCTGCCGTCATCGAGGAGCCGCACATCGACCTTGGTGGCGTAACCGGCCATCGCCTCGTCCACCGAGTTGTCGACCACCTCCCAGATGAGGTGGTGCAGACCGCGCTCACCGGTGGACCCGATGTACATGCCGGGGCGTTTGCGGACGGCCTCGAGCCCTTCGAGCACGGTGATCGCTGACGCGCCGTATTCGTCTTGCGCCTTCTTCTTCTGGGCAGCCACGGTCGGAATGCTCTCCTTGGGGTTTCATGCGGGCGGTTCCAGTCACCGCATCAGCCGCATCCCGCCAGTCTACCGTGATGACCCGCCCGCACCGATTCTCTGGGCGCGTTTCTACCCAGCTAACTGCGCCGTGCGGACGATTTCTTTATTCCGGCCGCGTCCCGACGTGCGTCAAGGCACTTCACGTCGTCCTAGCGGCTTTGAGCGGCCTGTTGATGAAGGCCTGGTTGGGGATAATCGGTGCCGGTCGTGACCCTAGCCGTAAGTATCGCGCGGACCCCGGCCGGCGATGTGGCGTGGCCCCTTGCGCCACGACGGGGCGGCCGGCCCGGTGATTTTCAGCGACGTCACCACCCCGTTGCCGACGGCCGCGGCGATCTTGGCCAACAATTGCGACTGGATCATCCGCAGCTGGGTCGCCCAGGCGGTGGATTCGGCCGTCACGCTGAGAACCCCGTCGCTCAACGCGGTCGGCGTCGCGTGGTCGGCGATCTGCTGGCCCACCACCGCCGACCAGTTGCCGATCACCGTGCCCTCGGCGACTTGCGCCGACCACCCGCGCTTCTTGGCCAGGTCCCGCGCCAACCGGCCCAGCGGTTGCGGATCGCGGGCGTCGGGTCCCGGCCCCGACCAGCTGCGCCGCTGCCCGGCGACCCGCCGGGTGGACGGCGGCATCGCACGCCCCCGGCCAGCGTCCTTCCCTTGGGCGCGGGCCGCCGCGCGCGCTTCCTCGAGCGTGCGCCGGACCAAGTCGATGCCGCGCAGCAGGCCCGGATCGTTAGCGGCGGACCCTTGTTCGTTGTCGTCGGCGTCGGTCACGGCCGCACCGCCGATACCCGGCCCTGGTCGTCGTCGCGCAATTCGATATGGATCTGCCTGGCGTCCCAGCCCGCCGGAATGTCTTCCAGCACGGCGGCGGTGACCAAGACCTGCTCCGCCGATTCCGCCACCGTCGCCAGCGCCCGGCGCCGGGCCGTGTCCAGTTCGGCGAACACGTCGTCGAGCAACAACACGGGTTCGGTGCCGTCGGCCCGCAACAACTCGTACGAGGCCAGGCGCAGCGCCACCGCGAACGACCACGATTCCCCGTGGCTGGCAAAGCCTTTCGCGGGCTGATCGCCCAGCCATAACTCGAGATCGTCGCGATGCGGCCCCACCAGACACATGCCGCGGTCCAGTTCGGCATCGCGGCGCTGCGCCAACGCGGCCAACAGCGCCGCCTCGAGGAACTCACGGTCGCTGCCGCCACCATCGGCCGCCCCCTGCGCCCCGAGGCTGCTGCGGTAGGCGATCGAGGCCGGCCGAGACGCCGGGGCCAGCAGTTGGTACGCCTTCTCCACCTCCGGGGCCAGTTGGTTGACCAGGTCGATGCGCGCCGCCATCAGCTGCGCGCCGTGTTCGGCCAGCCGGCTGTCCCAGACGTCGAGGGTGTCGAGCGCGCTGCGGTCGCCGCGGTGGCGGATGCCGGCGGCGGACTTCAACAATGCGGTGCGCTGGCGTAGCACCTTCTCGTAATCCGCGCGCACCGCGGCCACCGCCGGCCGCCGCACCGTCGCCAAATCATCGAGGTAGCGGCGACGATCCGCCGGATCCCCGCGCACCAGGGCCAGGTCCTCCGGAGCAAAGAGCACGGCGCGCAAGACCCCGATCACCTCGCGCGTGCTGCGCACCGGTGACCGGTTCAGCCGCGCCTTGTTCGCCCGTCCCGCCGCGATTTCCAGGTCGAGCGCGAGCTCCCTGCCCTCGTTGACCACGATCGTCGACACCACCGCACGATCCGCGCCGGCCCGGATCAACGGGGCGTCGGTGCCCACCCGGTGCGATCCCAATGTCGTCGAAAACCAAAGTGCCTCAACGAGATTCGTTTTCCCGAAACCGTTCTGACCGACGAAGACCGTCCGGCCCGGCTCCAGTTCAAGGTCGGCGTGCGCCCAGGACCGGAAATCGCGCAGTCCCAAATGCCGGACGTACACCTATCCGGGCAACCGAACTGGCATCAACAGGTAGACGTAATCCGTCGGCAGGGCCGCGAAGGGCCCGTTGCCGGTGGGGGAGCTGTCATCGGCCGAGGCCGGCCGCAGCAACGCCGGCTTGCCCGGGGTGGTGAATCCGAACGACACCCGCTCCGAGTGGACCGCGGCCAGCCCGTCGGTCAGGTAGGTGGGGTTGAACGCGATCGTCAACGGTTCACCGACGAAGTCCACGGCCAGGTCCTCTTCGGCCCGGCCGACATCGTCGGCGCCCGCGGACAGCCGCAGCGAACCTTCGGAGAATTCCATCCGCACCTGCGCGCCCCGGTCGGCCACCAACGCCACCAGCTTGATCGCCTCGGTCAGCTCGGCCACGTTGATGGTCGCCACCGCCGTGTGCTCGGCGGGCAGCAACTGGCGGAACTTCGGGAACTCCGCATCGAGCAGCCGCGTCGTACTGCGCTTGCCGTTCCCGCTGATGCCGAGCAGGCCGTCCTTGCCGACCCCGCTGCCCGCGCCCAGCGACAGCCGAACCTCGGAACCATCGGCGCCGGCGCGCGCCGCCTCGGCCAACGTCTTCGCCGGCACCAGGACGGCGGCCTCGATGTCGGGCGACGATGGCGACCAGGTCAGTTCACGCACCGCCAACCGGAACCGGTCGGTGGCGGCCAAAACCACCTTGTCGCCCGAGATCTCGACCCGGATCCCGGTCAACATCGGCAAGGTGTCGTCCCGGCCCGCGGCAATGGCCACCTGGCTGATGGCCTCGGCGAACACCTCGGCCGGCAGGGTGCCGGTCTCTTCCGGCAGGACCGGCAACGTCGGGTAATCCTCCACCGCCATCGTCGGCAGCGAGAACCTCGCACTCCCGCAGTTCAGCGCGACCCGATTCCCGTCGACGTAGAAGTCGACGGGTTTGTTGGGCAGCGCCCGGGTGATGTCCGACAACAACCGCCCGGACACGAGAACACTTCCCGGAGAAGCGATTTCGGCCGCGACTTGCGCTTCGGCCGACACCTCGTAGTCGAATCCGGAGATCGTCAGGCCCTCGTCCGAACCGGACAACAACACCCCCGACAGCACCGGCACCGCCGGCCGGGCCGGCAGATTCTTCGCCACCCACGACACCGCGTCGGCGAAAGACTCCCGTACCAAACGAAATTTCAAGTCGCTGAGGCCAGCTCTTGTCGTCGCCGCGTCCATAGCGTCCCTTCAACTACCCAGCGTTTCAAGTCCAGTGGCTAGCCTTCCCCCGCTAGCTTGGGGCTCCGCCACGAACGTCACCGACATGTCATGCCAACGACGACCGCAACGGCAGTCGAAGAACAACCGTAGATCGTCGGAGGCCATCTTGAAAGCTAATCGCGAAGGCCGACAAGCCGGGTTCCCGACGGCCCCGCGGCGCGTGTTCAACGGGGCGTCCCCAGCGCTGTATTTCAAAGAAGAAACGACGAATAGATCTCAGTACTAGTAATAAGGCCTGTGCATTCTGGGGATAGCGACAGCGCGCCGCAGCTAGGGCGTGGATCGGCCTGTGGAGCATGAGGTGCATAACTGTGCGGCTCGTGTGGGGCCGTTGGGGAGCAAGGGCGGCTGTGCACGGCGCCCGGCTTAGTACACCGGTGTTTGATTGCGTTTTGCACAGTCCTGCGCACAACCCGCGGGTGTGGCGGGTGTGACAGGCGTGCGGGAAGTTTTTTGAAGAAAGTTGCGCGGCGGGGGCGCCGAATCAGCGCTTGGAGCGCTGGCGGATGCGAGTGGTGAGCTCCTTGACGTGATCGAAGACCTCACGCCGCTCGGCCATCTCGGACAGAATCTTGCGTTGGGCGTACATCACGGTGGTGTGGTCGCGGCCGAACGCCTGCCCGATTTTGGGCAGCGACAGGTCGGTGAGCTCGCGGCAGAGATACATCGCGATCTGCCGTGACTGTGCCAGCGCGCGCGTCTTGCCGGGCCCGCGCAGTTCTTCCACGGTGGTGTCGAAGTATTCGGCGGTGGCGGCCATGATGGTCGCCGCGCTGATCTGCATGGTGCTGGCGTCGGCGATGAGGTCGCGCAGCACGATCTCGGCCAGGGCCTTGTCGATCGGCGTCTTGTTCAACGAGGCGAACGCGGTGACCCGGATGAGGGCGCCCTCGAGTTCGCGGATGTTGCGCTCGATGCTGCTGGCGATGAGTTCCAGTACGTCGTCGGGCACCGCAAGGCGCTCCATTTGCGCCTTCTTGCGCAGAATCGCGATGCGGGTCTCCAACTCCGGGGGCTGGACGTCGGTGATCAGGCCCCACTCGAATCGGGTGCGCAGGCGGTCTTCGAGGGTGGCGAGCTGCTTGGGCGGCCGGTCCGAGGAGATCACGATCTGCTTGTTCGCGTTGTGCAGCGTGTTGAAGGTGTGGAAGAACTCCTCCTGGATACCTTCCTTGCCCTCGATGAACTGGATGTCGTCGACCAGCAGCACGTCGACGTCGCGGTAGCTGCGCTTGAAGGCGACCTTGCGGTCGTCGCGCAGTGAGTTGATGAAGTCGTTGGTGAATTCCTCGGTGGACACGTACTTGACCCGCATCCCGGGGAACAGTCGCTGCGCGTAATTGCCGGCGGCGTGCAACAGGTGGGTCTTGCCCAGACCGGACTCGCCCCAGATGAACAACGGGTTGTAGGCGCGCGCCGGCGCTTCCGCGATCGCCAGGGCCGCCGCGTGTGCGAAGCGATTGGACGCCCCGATGACGAATGTGTCGAAGGTGTAGCGGCGGTTCAGGCTCGTCCCGCCGGCGACGGCGGGGTCGGCCGGATGCGGGCGCTCGGTGAAGTAGTTGGGCCAGCTCTGCGGCGCACCGTCGGGGGCTTCGCCGTTTTCGTCGGCTTCCTCGATGTCGACGGCCTCGTCGTCCGGTGCCTCGGGTTGGGCAAACGGTTCGGCCTGCGCGATCACGGCCTCGTCGTCATCGTCGGGCGGCGCGATGCGCACCCCGAGCTGAATCTGTTGGCCGAGGCGGCGGCTGAGTGCGTCGGTGATCGGGGCGCGCAGATGACGTTCGATCTCGTTCTGGACGAAACTGCTCGGCACCGACAGCAGGGCGAAGCCCTCCACGATGGTCAGGGGCTGGACCAAATTCAGCCAGGCCCGCTGCTGCGGGGTGAGGGGGGTGATCAGCGTGGTGCGGTTGGCGGCGACGCCGTCCGGGGTGGATTCTCCGTTGAGTTCCGAGACGACCGCGTTCCACACGGTCGTGAAACCTGAACCGGGGTCATCGGTCAACGACGCATCCCCCTGGTTCTCGAGCATCCCGGGTCGAAGTACAACCACGCCTGCCGACAAAGCAACTGTCCACATAGTTATACACAGGTGTGGACAGGATGAGCGTATGCGAGCCACAACCTACCGGCGACGGCTCGCGATCTCCGTGCTGGAAGAAAACCTTTTCAAAGGCTGTCTAGGCAGCTAGTCGACCCACCATCCTCGCTTGTTTGTCGAGCGCCGTTGCAGTCTAAAACGACACTGGCAGAAGCTAACAGTTTTCCGTGCGGCTGCCAACCGTTCTGCTGCATTCCAATCGGGTTGTTTAGGGTTCGGTGGGCCTCGTTCGGCTCGACGCCGGCGCGCAACCCCGTGCGGACCGGTCGGTGAGGCCGAGGTTTTGCGCCGGGATCGAGCGGCTGCGTTGTGGCAGGCCAGGTTTGACCAGGCGAAGCGCGGTCAGTACCCTCAAACAGTCGCCCGAAAGTCGGCGATGCGGCTGCGACCCAGGTCTGCCTGGGGACCGCGCCGGCCAGCAGCAAGATTACCTCCGACCGACCCGCAGACGAGCGAGACGTCTGGCCGGCCGGATGGAAATGCGAGACACAACGAGGAGACCGTCGTGGCCAAAGGCAAGCGGACATTCCAGCCGAACAACCGGCGCCGAGCCCGCGTGCATGGCTTCCGGTTGCGGATGCGTACCCGCGCCGGACGCTCGATTGTGTCGAGCCGGCGCCGTAAGGGGCGCCGCGCGCTATCTGCCTGATCGTAACGTCGGGTTCTTCGGCGGTGCTTCCCGCACGCAACCGCATGAGGCGGTCAACGGAGTTCGACGCGACGGTGAAGCACGGAATCCGCGCGGCGCAGCCCGACGTGGTGGTGCATCTCCGGCGCGCGGCCGATCGTGACGCGGCGACGGCTCCCCGCGTGGGATTGATCGTGGGCAAGTCCGTGGGCTCGGCGGTGGAGCGCCACCGGGTTGCCCGCCGGCTGCGGCACGTCGCGCGTTCCGTCCTGAGCGAACTGCACGACTCCGAGCACTTGGTCATCCGGGCGCTGCCGGGCAGCCGGACCGCATCCTCGGCGCGGCTGGAACAGGAGCTGCGCCGCGGGGTGCGGCGGGCCCTCGAGACCGCGGGAGCGCACCGGTGACCCCGCGGGCCGTCCTGCGCACCGTGGGCACCGCGGCCGCGCGGGGTTTGATCTCGCTCATCCAGCTGTACCGGCACATGGTCTCGCCGCTGCGGCCGGCGACGTGCCGGTTCGTCCCGACCTGCAGCCAGTATGCGGTCGACGCGTTGACCGAGTACGGATTGATGCGGGGGAGTTGGTTGGCCGCGGTCAGGCTTGCCAAGTGCGGACCCTGGCATCGGGGCGGATGGGATCCGATACCGGAACGTCCGGGTTGCCAGATGAACTTCGAAGAAGCCAGCGACGCGTGGGCCCGCCCGGCGGCGCGAGGGGAGAGTGGAACTCTTGTTTGATTTCTTTAGCCTCGACTTCGTCTACTACCCGGTGTCGTGGATCATGTGGGCTTGGTACAAGTTGTTCGCCGCGATGCTGGGGCCGTCGAACTTTTTCGCTTGGGCGCTATCGGTGATGTTCCTGGTCTTCACCCTGCGCGCCCTGCTGTACAAGCCGTTCGTGCGGCAGATCCGCACCACCCGTCAGATGCAGGAACTGCAACCGCAAATCAAGGCGCTGCAAAAGAAGTACGGCAAGGACCGCCAGCGGATGGCGCTCGAGATGCAGAAGCTGCAACGCGAGCACGGGTTCAACCCCATCCTCGGCTGCCTGCCGATGCTGGCGCAGATCCCGGTGTTCATCGGCCTGTATCACGTGTTGCGGTCGTTCAACCGCACCACGGGCGGCTTCGGTCAGCCGCACCTGTCGGTGATCCAGAACCGCATGACCGGTAACTACGTCTTCACCCCGACGGACGTCGGACACTTCTTGGACGCCAATCTGTTCGGCGCACCGATCGGCGCGTTCATGACGCAGCGGACCGGGTTGGACGCCTTCACCCACTTCAGCCGGCCGGCCGTCATCGCCGTCGGCGCGCCGGTAATGATCCTGGCCGGCATCGCGACCTACTTCAACAGCCGCGCATCGGTGGCCCGCCAGAGCCCGGAGGCCGCGGCCAATCCGCAGACCGCGATGATGAACAAGCTTGCGCTGTATGTGTTTCCGCTCGGCGTGGTCGTCGGCGGACCCTTCCTGCCACTCGCGATCATCCTGTACTGGTTCGCCAACAACATCTGGACGTTCGGTCAGCAGCACTACGTGTTCGGCATGATCGAAAAAGAGGACGAGGCCAAGAAACAGGAAGCGCTGCAGCGCCGAGCGGCCAACGCGCCGGCACCGGGGGCCAAACCCAAGCGCAATGCGAAGGCGGGCCAGCCAAGCGGCGATGGGTCGCCAACCGCCGGGGTGGGGGAGTCCGGCCCCGATGCCGCCGACGGCGCGGACGCCGCGGCGAAGCCCGAGGCGACCAAGCCGAATCCCAGTGGACAAAACGGTGGCACGCCCAACCGCACGCCGCGGCCGGGCGCGCGACCCAAGAAACGCAAACGCTGACAGAGCCATACCGGGCGGGCCGGGAGGACCACCCGATGGCAGGGACCCGCGGATGAGGGAGAGAAAGACATGACCGACGCAGACACCACGACCGAGCACGACGTGGACACCGAACTCGACGAGCAGCCGTCATCCGAGAATGGCGCGGAGGCGGGCGCGGACGAAGTCGACGACCAGGAAGAGCGATTGGTCGCCGAAGGTGAGATCGCCGGCGACTACCTGGAGGAGCTGCTCGACCTGTTGGACTTCGACGGCGACATCGACCTGGACGTCGAGGGCAACCGCGCCGTGGTGAGCATCGACGGCAGCGACGACCTGAACAAGTTGGTGGGTCGTGGCGGCGAGGTGCTCGACGCGCTGCAAGAGCTCACCCGGCTCGCGGTGCATCAGAAGACCGGAGTGCGTAGCCGGTTGATGCTCGACATCGCCAGTTGGCGCCGCCGCCGCCGCGAGGAGCTGGCGGCCCTGGGCGACAAGGTGGCGCGGCGGGTGTTGGAGTCCGGCGAGCGCGAGGAGCTATCCCCGATGACGCCGTTCGAGCGCAAGATCGTGCACGACGCCGTCGCCGCGGTGCCCGGGGTGCACAGCGAGAGCGAGGGCGTGGAGCCCGCGCGCCGCGTCGTCGTCCTCCACGACTAGCGAGTTACAGGCGTGTAGTTCCGACGCCAAGGCCCGTCGCGCGTCAGGCAAAGCAGAGGATGTTTCACGTGAAACATGTCGGCCCGGTCGAACCCGCGGCGGACAGCTCTGCCCCGCACGGGCCCGGCGCCGCCCCAGAGGCCGCCGCGGCGATTTTCGGTCCGCGCATCGACCTCGCGCGGCGCTACGCGGACCTGCTGGCCGGACCCGGAGTCGAACGGGGCCTGCTCGGCCCGCGCGAGGTGGAGCGGATCTGGGAGCGGCATATCCTCAACAGCGCCGCCGCGGCCGAGCTCCTCGAGCCCGGCGAACGGGTCATCGACATCGGCAGCGGCGCCGGCCTGCCCGGCATCCCGCTGGCGCTCGCGCGGCCGGACCTCGACGTGGTGCTGCTCGAGCCGCTGCTGCGCCGCAGCGAATTTCTCAGCGAGGTCGTCGACCAACTAGGGTTGGCCGTCGAGGTGGTCCGCGGCCGTGCCGAGGAACTGTGGGTTCGTCATCAGTTCGGGGAAAGGGATGCGGCGGTGTCACGAGCGGTTGCGGCGTTGGACAAGTTGGCGAAGTGGAGCATGCCGCTGCTGCGGCCGGGCGGCCGGATGCTCGCGATCAAGGGGGAGCGCGGCCGCGACGAAGTTGAACAGTATCGGCGTGTGATGGCCGCATCGGGCGCCGTTGATGCCAGGGTGGTGACATGTGGCGCGACCTATTTGCGTCCCCCCGCAACCGTAGTTATAGCCCGGCGCGGAAGGCCGCCGCGCCATCAGCCGACACGGATCGGGAAGGCCGGAAACCGATGAGCAATCCGGGAGAATCGCCGACGGTCGCCGGAGCGCCGCCGAGCGTCACCCACACCCCGCCGCCCCCGGCGCCTGCCCCCACGGGCGATCCCGCCGCGAATGTTTCACGTGAAACAGCGGACGAATACGACACCCCGATCGGCGCCGCCGCCGAACGGGCGATGCGGGTCCTGCACACCACGTATCCACCGCTGCGCCGGCCGAGCCACCGTCGAGTGCTCACCGTCGCCAATCAGAAGGGCGGGGTGGGCAAGACCACCACCGCGGTGAATCTCGCCGCCGCCCTCGCGCTGCAGGGCCTCAAGACATTGGTCATCGACCTCGACCCGCAGGGCAACGCCAGCACGGCGCTCGGCATCACCGACCGGCAGTCCGGCACGCCGTCGTCGTACGAGGTGCTCATCGGCGAGGTCAAGGTCAAGGACGCGCTGCGGCGCAGCCCGCACAACGAGCGCCTGTTCTGCGTCCCGGCCACGATCGATCTGGCGGGCGCGGAGATCGAATTGGTGAGCATGGTGGCGCGCGAGAACCGGTTGCGGACCGCCCTGGCCGACCTGGACGACCTGGACTTCGACTACGTCTTCGTGGACTGCCCGCCGTCGCTGGGATTGTTGACCATCAACGCGCTCGTCGCCGCGCCGGAAGTGATGATCCCGATCCAGTGCGAGTACTACGCGCTCGAGGGTGTGTCACAGCTGATGCGCAACATCGAGATGGTGAAGGCGCACCTCAACCCGCGGCTCGACGTGTCCACCGTGGTGCTCACGATGTACGACGGCCGGACCAAGCTCGCCGACCAGGTGGCCGAAGAGGTGCGCCGGTACTTCGGGGCGAAGGTGCTGCGCACGGTGATCCCGCGCAGCGTGAAAGTATCCGAGGCGCCCGGCTACAGCATGACCATCATCGATTACGACCCCGGCTCGCGCGGGGCGATGAGCTATCTCGACGCGAGTCGTGAACTCGCTGAGCGTGACTGACCACCATTCGTGAAGGGACGACCATGACGCAGCCACTACGCAAGAAGGGCGGCCTCGGCCGGGGCCTGGCTTCGCTGATCCCGACCGGTCCCGCCGAGGGTGACTCGGGTCCCGCGACACTCGGCCCGCGGATGGGGGATGCGGCCGCGGACGTCTTGATCGGCGGACCGGGACCGGACCTCGCCCCGGCGGGCGCGGTGTATCGCGAGACCGCCCCGGCCGACATCGAGCCCAACCCCCGCCAGCCGCGCCAGGTGTTCGACGACGAGGCGCTGTCCGAACTGGTGCACTCCATCCGCGAGTTCGGGCTGCTGCAGCCGATCGTGGTGCGAGCCGTCCCAGGCGCCAAGACGGGCCCGCGGTATCAGATCGTCATGGGGGAGCGGCGCTGGCGGGCCGCCCAGGAGGCGGGACTGGCCACGATCCCCACCATCGTCCGCGAGACCGGCGACGACAACCTGCTGCGCGACGCCCTCCTGGAGAACATCCACCGGGTGCAGCTGAACCCGTTGGAAGAGGCGGCGGCATACCAACAGCTGCTCGACGAGTTCGGCGTCACCCACGATGAACTCGCCTCGCGCATCGGCCGGTCTCGCCCGCTGATCACCAACATGATCCGCTTGCTCAAGCTGCCGATCCCGGTCCAGCGGCGGGTGGCCGCGGGGGTGCTGTCCGCCGGTCATGCCCGCGCCCTGCTGTCCCTGGAAGCCGGGCCCGAGGCCCAAGAAGAACTCGCCAGCCGGATCGTCGCCGAGGGCCTGTCGGTGCGGGCCACCGAAGAGGCGGTGACACTGGCCAATCGGGCCGGCGCCACCGCCCCGGCCCCCCAGCGGCGCAAGCCGATCCAGATGCCCGGCCTGCAGGAGGTCGCCGACCGGCTGTCGAACGCCTTCGATACCCGGGTGACGGTCAGCCTGGGCAAACGCAAGGGGAAGATCGTGGTCGAATTCGGCTCGGTGGACGATTTGCAGCGAATCATCGACATGATGACCGCCGCCAAGGCCTGACCCGCCATACCCTGTAATTACGTCACTGTGACACCGGGGCGGTCACGAACGCGCAACAACCGGGCCTGATTACGAAAGCGCATGCGTTTCAACGATTTTCGGTAACGAACCGGCCGCGGGCGTAACGCGTGCGGCGGTCCGCCACCGTGATCGGCGCCTCGACGACAAATCTGGCCCGATAACGACATACTCTCCTATCCTGGAGGGGTTGCCGGTGCAAAAGGCTGCAGTACCGCACAGGAGCCAGGAGGCTAGTGTCCGCTCGAATCACACCGTTGCGCCTCGAGGCCTTCGAGCAGCTTCCCAAGCACGCGCGCCGCTGCGTCTATTGGGAAGTCGACCCGGCGACCCTCGGTAACCAGGACCACCTCGCGGACCCCGAGTTCGAAAAGGAAGCCTGGTTGTCGATGGTCATGCTGGAGTGGGGGTCCTGCGGCCAGGTCGCGACCGCGGTCGCGGACGAGAGAAGCCAGAGCGAGCCGCCGTGCCTGGGCTACGTGTTCTACGCACCGCCGCGCGCGGTGCCGCGCGCGCAGCGGTTTCCCACCGCGCCGGTGTCCGCGGACGCGGTGCTGCTCACGTCGATGGGCATCGAGCCCGGGCAGGCCACCGACGACCTGCCGCACGGACTGCTCGCCCGGGTGATCGACGAGCTGGTCCGGCGTGGAGTCCGGGCCCTGGAGGCCTTCGGTCGCACGCCGGCGGCTTCGGAATTGCAGGACCCGTCGAAGGCGAGCCCGGATGTGCGGCCGGTGCTGGAGGCCGTCGGCGACTGCTCGGTGGACCACTGCGTGCTCGACGCCGAATTCCTACAGGACGCGGGATTCGTTGTAGTGGCGCCCCATCCGTACTTTCCGCGGCTGCGACTCGAATTGGACAAAGGCCTGGGGTGGAAGGCCGAGGTCGAGGCGGCCCTGGAACGCCTGCTGGAAAACGCGCAACTGCAGGAGCCGGTCGGGGCGGGGTCCGCGGCGGGAAATGCGTTGCGGGGCGGCGAGATCGGTTAGGAGCCGCCGAGCCGGCTGGCCCGGTCCACGGAGAGTTCGTGGGCCAGCAGTTCGGCGAAGGTGAACGTGCCCGTGGGCCGGTCGTTCTTGCCCAGCAGGTAGAGCCGCTTCACCGCGGCGAGGATGCCTTCGGCAATCGCGTCGCGCGTTTGGGTGGAGACCAGCATCGCGCGGTCCTGGGGATTGGTGATGTAGCCGACGTCGACCTGCACTGTCGGCATCCGGGTCAGACGCAACAGATCCCACGTCCGGCCATGCGTCCGGCAATCCCGTAACCCGGTGCGGGCCACCACTTCTCGCTGGATGAAGTCCGCGAGATTGCGTCCGATCGTGGATACCGAGCCGTGCGAGTTTCCGAAATGAAAGGACGCCACGCCGTTGGCCGACGGGCTGGGCTGGTTCTCGCAGCGCAAGCTGATCATCAGATCCGCCCCGACGTTGTTGGCCGTGGCGGCGCGTTCGGCATCCGACGGGCTGCGGTTCGCCGGCCGCGACAGGAAGGTCTCCATGCCGATGGCGGTCATCCGCCCCTCGAGCCGGCTTGCCAAGTCCCACAACACATCCGCTTCGCTGACCGGACCCGATGGGCCCTGCATAAGCTCGCCGCGGTCGGTGCCGCCGCGGCCCGGATCGATGATGATCCGCTTGCCCGACAACTTGGGTCCCGACCGGCGGACCAGCTCCTCCTCGCGGATCGCGTGCGGTGAGCCACCGGTGACGCGGGAGCTGAGAAAGTACAAGGAGCGCAACGTTTCTGGACCGCAGATACCGTCCGCGGCCAACCCGTACTCACGCTGGTAGGACATCAGCGCGTTGTGCGTCTGCAGGCCGAAGTGCCCGTCGACCAGGCCGGTGTAGAACCCGAGGTCCTGCAGGCGCGCCTGCAGGGTGGCCACGTCGTCCCCATACAGCGGGGCGCCGAACTGGTGATACAGCGTGCGCGCGCCCAGCCGGTAGGACGCCTCCTTCAGGGCGCGGTAGGTGGCCTCGCCAACAATGCCGTCGACCAACAGGCCGCGGTGCTGCTGGAAGGCCCGCACCGCCTGGTCGAGTTCGGCGTCGAAGACCTCGAGGGAAACGTGGCGGCCGGTAGTGAGGTCTTCCTCGGGGCTGTCCAGCAGCCCTAACGCCGCCAGCGTAGCCCGGATTTCGGTCACAGCCGCGCTGCGGTCACCACAGCGCAGCGCATCGCCGTATTCACGGCGCGGACTCGACATACCAAAGGCCCTCCGGGACACACTGACAGGCTCGCATCTGGGCGACAGCTACCGGATATTGTCGCAGACGCTTCGCCCATTCGGGAAAACCCCAGGCTGAACGCGGGGCGTGGTGTGGCGAATTTAGAACGAAATCAGCTGAGGTTGGGGACGGCGTCGGCGAGCTCGCGCAGCAGGGCCGCCTTGCCCTTGGCGCCCACGATCCGTTTCACCGGTTGGCCGTCTTTGAACAGGATCATGGTGGGGATCGAGACGACCTGGAAGTCCCGCGCGGTTACCGGGTTGGCGTCCACGTCGAGCTTGGCGACGGTGAGTTGCTCGCCGCGCTCACTGGCAATCTCTTCGAGCACCGGCGCGACCATCTTGCACGGCCCGCACCACGTCGCCCAAAAGTCAACCAGCACAGGCTTATTGCTGGACAACACCTCCGTGGAAAAGGAGGCGTCAGAGACTTCGATTGTGGCTCCGGCCTTTTCGGCGTCGGTCATTGAGGTGCTCCAATCATCTCGGTACTGCCCGGAAATTCGGTGGCGTCGCTTTGCGCGGCCGAGCTGGAATCCACGTGGTCGGCCAGCCAGCGTTCGGCGTCGATGGCCGCCGCGCAGCCGCTGCCGGCGGCCGTGATGGCTTGGCGGTAGGTGCGATCCACCAGATCCCCGGCGGCGAACACCCCCTCGATCGACGTGGCCGTGGTGCGGCCCTGCACCAGCACGTAGCCCTCGGGGTCGGTGTCAAGGACGTCGCGCACCAGTTCCGAGCGCGGGTCGTGGCCGATGGCCACGAACACTCCCGTGACGGGCAGGGTGGATTCCTCGCCGGTGACCGTGTCGCGCATCCGCAAACCCGTCACCGTCTGGTCCCCTTCGACGCCCAGCACGGCCTTGTTGGTCACGATGGTGATCTTCTCGTTGGCCCGGGCGCGTTCGAGCATGATGCGCGACGCGCGGAACTCGTCGCGGCGGTGCACCAAGGTGACGCTGCGCGCGAAGCGGGTCAAGAAAGTGGCTTCCTCCATCGCCGAGTCCCCACCGCCGATCACGGCAATGTCTTGATCTTTGAAGAAGAACCCGTCGCAGGTCGCGCACGAACTCACCCCGCGCCCCAGCAGTTCCTGCTCACCGGGCACCCCCAGATACCGCGCCGCCGCGCCCATGGCGAGGATGACCGCCCGCGCCCGGACGGTTTCGCCCTCGGCGGTGGTGACCGATTTGACCGGCCCGTCCAACGAGACGGATTCGACGTCTTCCATCCGCAGGTCGGCGCCGAAGCGCAGCGCCTGCTCGCGCATCTGATCCATCAGCTCCGGACCGGTGATGCCGTCACGAAAACCCGGGAAGTTCTCCACCTCGGTGGTCGTCATCAACGCGCCACCGAACGACGTGCCCTCGAAGACCACCGGCGCCAGCTGCGCCCGCGCCGCGTACAACGCCGCGGTGTATCCGGCAGGACCCGAACCAATGATGATCACGTCGTGCACAGTGTCGGCGGTCATAGATCCCTTTCAAACGATCGTCCCTGGATTCGTACAAACGCCAGCGTAGGCACGGCTGTTCCCGGGCGAGTCGGACAACCCATGGGACCACACTAGGGGCGGGGGACCTGGGTGCTGGCCAACAAGCCGGTATCGGCGGCGCTGCAGTTCAACGCGACCGCGTAGACCGCCAGGCTGTGGGGTGTGTCGCCCGGCACCACCAGCACGATCCCGGGGCGGGCGTTGATGTCGACCCGCCGCGCGCCCAGCACCTGGGCGGACGCCGGGTAGCCCAGGCCGGTGAGGCAGGAGGCCCGCCGCGCCGGGTCCGCGAGCGGGCCGTAATCGGGGCTCTGCCCGAGCAGGCCGAGGATTTCGTCCTGCGACAGCGGGATCGTCATCGGCGGCGTCGACACCGTGATGTGCTCGGCGGTGACCGGCGTGCTGGAGGCCGGCTCGGGCGCGTTGATCAGAGCCGCGGTGCCCACACCGACTGCGGCGAGCATCGCGCCGACGCCGACCACCCCGGCGGCCACCCGCGCGGGACCGATCCGCGGCCGGGCCGAGTGGCCGGCCGGGCCGGCGTCTGCCGAATCCAGCGCCGCCGCGATCCGGGCGGTGACCTCCGGCGGGACGTCGGGCGCCGGGTCCGCCCCCAGCGTGGCGACGTCACAGCGCACGCGGTTCAGGGCGCGCAGGATCTGCTCCGCCTCCGGGTCATCGCGGACCCGCTGCCGCACGCGCGCGGCGGACTCGTCATCGAGCAGGCCGGCCTGCAGATCGGCGAGAAGCTCGACCGTCAGGGGCGGCTCGTCGGCCTCGTCGTCGGCTTCACTCATCCGCCCCAGTGTCCGTCATGCGCCGCTTGACGGCCATCGGCGGGTCGGGCGCGGCGTTCAGATAGCCGAGGAGTTCCGCGAGGCGCACCCGGGCCCGCGCGCAGCGACTCTTGACGGTGCCCTCGGCGACGCCCAGCAGCGCGGCGGTGTCGGCCACGGAGTAGCCCTGCATGTCGACGGCCACCACCGCCGCCCGCTGCTCGACCGGAAGCCGCATCAGGGCGCGTTGCACCACCATCGCGGTCTCGACCTGGGCAGTCCGATCCGCCACCGCGTAGACGTCCTCCAGCGGGGCGGTCGGGTGCGCCTTGATGCGGCGCAGCCGGTCCAGGCAGGCGTTGACGACGATGCGATGCAGCCAGCTGCCCACCGCGGCGTCATGCCGGAACGCGCCGGCGCCGCGGTGTGCCGAGAGCATCGCGTCCTGCAGCGCGTCCTCGGCGTCCTCGGCAGTGCGCGTGGTGAGCCGGGCCAGCCGGTGCAGCTGTCGTCGATGGCGAAGGAACAGCTCGCCGAAGGCGTGGCGGTCGCCGGCGACGTGTGCTGCCAGCAGCTCGGCGTCACTGCGTTCGCGCTGGATGTCTCGCCGGGAGCCCACGGCCGGACAGTAACCAATCGCCTGCGGGCGGGCACTTCACCACCGCGCGGATATGTTGAAGCGCCGTCAGGAGGCGGCCTGGACCGTGATCTCCGAGAATCCGGCCTGGCTCTTGCCGTTGGTCGTGCCCAGCGTCGAGATCCACACCAGCAGGTTCGACGTCGGTGCGCCGGCCCGGACCGGGATGACGTTGTGACCCGGCTTGAGCGTGAAGGCCGGCGCCAACACGGTGGTGTCTTTCAGCGACGACGGCGACGCCGTGGCCGACGAGCGGATCTCGACCTTCGTCCCGCTGCTGGGCGTGTCGATGCTGACCTGTCCGACCACCGTGGGGTTCGGCAGCTGCAGCATGAGGCCTTCGCCCTGCTTGAAGCTGGGGAACGGAACCGCGTCGGTGTAGACCTCGGTAGCCCAGGCGGTCGAGGGATCACCGTCGATCGCCTGCCCGGCCGTGTCCGCGTTGTCGGCGTCACCGTCGGGGGAGTAGACCGTCGCCTTGGTCGGCTTGACGACGCTACCGGCGGCCGCGGAACTACCGGTCGACGACGAGACGGACGACGACGGGCCGTTCAGCCCGAGCTCGTCCTTGTTGAGGCCGCCGCCGACGTTGCCGAAGATCTTACTGACCACGGATGCCAACACCAGTAGCGCCACGATGATGACGGCGAGGCCGGCGCCCATGCCGATCAGCAGGTTGCGGCGCCGGCGCGCGAACGCCGCCTCGTCGTGCCCCGCGGACTCGCGGGCGGTGGCCGGCACGGGCGAATCGTCGATCGGGCCCAGCACCTCGGTCCGGTCGGCCACCGCGGTCGCTTGCTGCAGCAAGTTCAAAAGCGTTGAGGCGCTGCGTATTCCGCCGTCCTCTTGAACCGCCCGGACCGCGACGGCCGAAATCTGGAAGGGGATTTCGCGGTCGATGACCATCGGTTCCACCGGTTGACCGGTCGAATCGCGTTCGGCCGGGGCGAGCCCGCTTCGCACGCTGGACTCCGCCAGCGGCCACCGGTTGACCAGCAGCGCGTAGAGCGCGGCACCGATGCCGCGGATGTCGCCCTGGGGGTTGGCGTCGGGCATGGTCGCGGGGTACGCGAGGACGACGTCGCCCTCGATGCTGACGCGCACCCGGCTCGGGTGATCGATCGACAACGCGACGCCGGCCCGGTGGGCCGCGTCGGCGGCCGCCGCCAACGACTGCATGGCCCGCACGGCGCCGACGGGCGACGGCGCGGTGTCCGCCACCTCCTGCAACGAGCCGCCCCGCACCCACTCGGACACCACCAGGCCGCCGTGGCCGCTGTGGACCACGTCGAGCACCCGGGCGATGCCCGGCTTGTCGATGCGGCTGAGCCGCAGGGTGCGGGACAGGATTTCCTGCAGCACCTCCTCGGGCAGCGCCCCGTCGGGGTCGACGAAGGTCAGCGCCACCTGCCGGTCCAGCGCGGTGTCCAGCGCCTGCCAGAACTGCAGCGGCGGGGCGCCGCCGTGGAACACCAGCAGGCGATACCGGCCGCCGGCGATGCGGGCGCCGGGAACCAGGTGGACGTCGTCCGCTGGCGGGTCACCGCCGCGTTCCCGGGGCGGTTCGAACGGGGCGGGCCCGCGCCGCGATTCGGGCGCGACGTCACCGTTGCGCTGGTCGGCCTTGCGGGGCGTCGGCGGCGTGGATTCGCGGTCGGCGGGGATGTCGGGCTGGAAGTCGTCGGCAACCGGTCGTGGCAGCTCGGCGCCCGACGCGGCGCTGTCGACAGGGCGGTCGGTCACCTCCGGTCCTTTCGCTATCCGGGCTGGGGTTGCCCGCTCCGGAGATCTGCGCTGGATCGGCTCCTGGACCGCATTTACCCCAGGCGGGGACGAATTCCTCTGCTCAGGGTACGTGACCGACGATCCCTGCGGTGTTACCGGTTTGCGGGTGGCCGGCACGCGGCCGCCGAGACGCCGCCTGACGACGTCCAGCGCGGCCCGCGCCTCGGGGACATCAGCGCGGAGCATGACCGCGGCCATGATCGGCAGCATGATCAGCCCCAGGATCAGCAGGCGCAGCAGCGAGCCCGCGCCACCGCCGTGCGCGGTCAGCCGGTCGAGTCCCGTCAACCGGTCGGCCACATGGGCCACCAATCCGGCCAGCAGGGAGGCGGTGATCGTGACCAGGATCGTGCGCAGCTCGCCTTTGCCGATCAGGTGGCCGCCGGTCGGTAGCAGGGTATGCCGCAACAACAGGTAACCGATGATCGCGCCCGCCAGAAACCCGATGCCGTTCGCGAGCCCGAGATAACCGGCCACCAACTTCGGGTCATGGGTCAGGTGCGGGGCCAGCACCGAGCCCACGATCTTGACTGCGGTGATGACGAGGATGATCACGATCGGCGTCCAGGGCTGCTCGCGTGCGTAGAAGACGCGGAGCTGAAGCAGCACCAACCCGTACGGGATCAACGTGAACGCCGAGAGCGCGATCGCGGCGCCCAGGTAGCCGGCGTCGACCCCGCCGAAGTGACCGTAGGCGAACAGCGCGCTGCCGATCGCGGGGCCGCCGACGGTCATGAACGCGACGATCGGGATCAGTGTGATCAGCGTCAGGCGCGTGGCCAGCGACAGGTCGGCGAGCACCGCCTTGGTGTCGTCGGCGGCGGCATTGCGACTCAGCCGCGGCATCACCACGGTCAACACCGTGACGCCGATCATGCCGAACGGCAGCATCAGCACCAGCCAGGTGTAGTTGTAGATCGCGGGGCCCGACGCCGCCGCCGTGCTGGCGATCTGGTTGCCGACCACCAGGCCCAGCTGGCTGATCAACACGTAGACCACCATCGCGGCGGCCATCGTGCCGAAGCGCTTGAGCCGCTCGTCGATTCCCCACAGGGGGCGCAGGTCGACGCGTTGGCGCCGCAGCGCCACCAGCAGCACCGCGGTCTGCGCGAAGACGCCGAGCGTGGTGCCGATGCCAAGGACCAGCAGCTTGGTGTTGCCCATCCGAACGGGGTCGACCGACAGCTTGCCGGGCACCGCCGCGTACACCGCCAGCGTCACGAGGGCGACGACGTTGTTGACCACCGGCGCCCACGCCGTGGGCCCGAACACGTTGCGGGTGTTGAGGATTGCCATGAAGACCGACGTCAGCCCGTAGGCCAGGACCTGGGGGAGCAGCAGGTAGGCGAACGCGGTGGTCAGCGGCTCGTTGACCTGCGGGACGCGGCCGAGCATGAGCCGCACCAGCAGCGGCGCGGCGAGCACCGACAACGCGGTCGCCAACACCAGCAGCGCCGTCGTCAGCGTGACCAGGCGCCGCACGAAGGCCGCGCCGCCGTCGGGGTCGCTCTGCTCGGCGCGGGCGAGCACCGGCACGAATATCGCGGTGAAGGTCGCCTCGAGGACCAGGGCGGCCACCAGGTTCGGCAGCTGGTTGGCCACCGAGAACGCGCTGGACAGCGCGGCGCCCAGGATCGCCGCCAGCAGAACTACCCGGGCGAAGCCGGTGAGCCGGCTGACCAGCGTGGCGAACGCCATCGCCCACGACCGCGACACCAGCGCGGCGTCGGACAGTTCGGGGCGCCGGCGATCGACGCCCGCAGGGACGGGTGGCAGGGGGCCGGTGGGCGGCGAGCCGGGGGTTCGGGGTCGCCGCGGCGGCTGCGGCAGGCGGTGGTGTTGCCGCGCGGCCTGCCCGTGGGCGGGATTCATACTCGGTGCTCGTGTTCGACCCGGTCGTCGGCCGCTCCGTGCGCGCCCGCGGCCCGGGCGCCCGGCGGATCGGGCCGGTCCAAATCGGCGCGGTCGGGCTGGCCGCGGAAGCGGTGCCACAGTCGCCGCCCGGCCAGCAACACCAGCACCGCCGCGGCCGTCATGGTGATCGCGAACAGGACCTTGCCGTAGGCATTGGAATGCACCGACAGGCGCACCGGGTCGCCCAGCCGCATGCCGTCCGGGGTCCGCAACGTCACGTCGATGGCGACCCGCTGGGTGAAGTTCACCTCGATCGGCACCCGCAGCGGCAGGTATCCGGGCGGCAACTCGATCTGGCCGACGTCGGTGACGGTCATGCCCGGTGGTGCGTCGACCTGCAACCGCACCCGGATCGGGACGGCCAGGCCGTTGTGCAGCGCCAAGGGGAGCGGGCTGTGCTCGGTGGCCAGGGTGTAGGAGCCGCCCGGGTTGACGATCGTGACGGCGCCGAACAGATCGTTGATCGTCTTGCCGACGACGGCCAGGCGCTGCTGGGCCATCCCGTTGCGGGTGTCGGGGGGCTCGGATTGGCTCAGCGCGCGCAGCATGTCTTCGCGCAGCGGGGCGGTGTACTGAATGCCGGTCAACCCGGTGCGTTCGTCGGTGCTCAGCGCCGACGTCAGCCCCCACAGCCGGCCGACCTGCCCGGCGACCGCGGCGGTGACGTCGTCGTCGAAGCGGCCGCGCGCGGAGGTGTCGGCGCCCACCGGTTCGGACGGCTCGGTGCGGGCCGCGGCCTCGGCGACCACCGCCGGCAACGGGCGCGGGACCGCCAGGCCGGAGCGGATGCTGGTGGTCAGCGCGGTCAGGATGACGTGCGCGTCGTCGGCCTGCAGGTTCCAGGTCGCCGGCGGGACCAGGATCTGGGTGCGCGGCGCGTCGTCGTGGCGCAGGGCGTGCCAGAACATCGAGCCCAGGGCGTCTTGGCGGCGCGCGGTCACCGAGTCATGGGACAGCCGGACGCTCAGCGAGGGGTCCAGGTAGGTGGGGATCGCCGGTGAGCTTCCCGCGCCGGCCAGTGCGGCGCCGACCGCCGGGTCGAAGGGGGCGACCACCACTTGCGGGGAGACGCGCCGGGGCGCGGTGTCGACGTTGGCCTCGGCGGACGCGTCCGTCGCGGACAAGTTGGCCGCGGCGACGGCGACGGTGCTCTCGTTGGCGCCGAGCAGGTTGACCGCGCCGTTGGTCAACGGCCCGTCAGGCAGCAACGTGGCCCCCCGCACGGATGCCACATCCAGGATGCGGTCGACGATGCTATTGACGCCGGTGGTGGCGGCGGCGCTCAGCCCCCGATCGTTGACGCGCTGCAGGGCTCCCAGGTCGGCTTGCGCGTAGGGCAGCGGCGCCACGCAGGTGCGGTGCGCCAGGGCCCGCAGCCGGTTGAGCCACTCGACCGCGGCGGCTTGCCCGGCGCCCGGATGGGTCGGCGTGCCGGGGAGTTGAGCGGGGCCGTCGGGCGAATCGGACACCACGTAGCCGGCGGTCATCGCGTTGATGGTGACCAGCAGGTCGGGGTCCACGGCCAAACAGAGTGCCCGGCCGACGGCGCCGTCGGGGTCGACGTCGTGGCTGGTGGCGACTTCGGCCGCCGACAGCAGGACGTCCAGCCGGCCGCCGCTGGCCAGCGAGGTGGCCAGATCGTCGTCGACCAGGCGCACCGGGATGGTGCCGCCGGGCACGCCCGGCGCGAGCCGGGGCCGGTCGGCCAGCGGCCACAGCATGGTGATCCACACGGGTTTGGACGTGTCGGGCGCGACGGCCGAGCCCAGATCACCGCCCTGGTCGGGGGGAACCCCGACGACGGGCAGCAGGAAGCGGGCGTTGTCGAGCCGCGCGGGGGCGCCGTAGTCGGGCGTGGCGTTGACGTTGACCAGGACCGGGTAGATGCCGGGCTGGTCGATGCCCAGCGACTGCTTGGTCAACGAGCGCAGGGGCGCCGACAGGGTGAAGCCGACCTGCTGGCCCCGCTGCAACTCGGGAGCGACCGTGAGGAAGTCGGCGGCGGGCTGGTACTGGTCGGTGTCGCCGTCCAGGGTGGTCCGCAGGCTCGCCGACGCGGTGACCGCCCCCGCGTGTTCGAGCCGGACCATCACGTCGCGGACGGGGCGGTCGCCGATGTTGGTCACCATGCCGCTGACGGTGACGACGGGTGGACTGGACGTGGTGACCACGTCCGGGGTGACTTGGTCGATGCGGACCCGGACGAAAGGTGTGGTGCCGGGCTCGCCCGCACCCGCGCGCGGCATGACGGGACCGGTGAGCATCGCAAAGCCGGCCACGATGCCGATCACCGCCGCGAGGCGCAACAGGCAGAGTCGGGATGCCGTCACGGCCCGGGCCCGTGGCCGTTCTTCCGGCTGGTGGCCGGCTTGTCGGCGTGCCGGGTCCGCGAATGCGTTTGCGGGCGGCGCCGGGGAGAGGTCGGCGGCAGCGGCGGCAGCGCGGCGGGGCCGTCGCTCTGCAGCTTGTCGATCAGCTCGTCGGCCACGCGGGCCAGACGACGTTCGTCGGCGTAGGCCAGCTTCGACGGCAGCTCGTGGATGGGTACCCAGGCCACCTCGGCCACTTCGAGGTCCTCGTCGGACAACTCGCCGCCGGAGAAGCGCATCAAATAATGGTGGACCGTCTTGTGGACGCGGCGGCCGTCGGTGACGAACCAGTAGTCGATGCGTCCCAGCGCGGCCAGCACGCTGCCGCGGATGCCGGTCTCTTCGGCGACCTCTCTTATAGCGGTCTGTTCGGCGGTCTCACCGAGTTCGATGTGGCCCTTGGGCAGCGACCACAACATCCGCCCTCGCCGATCGACGCGGCCGATCAGCGCGGCGACCTGGGCGTCACGCGGACCGTCGAGGCCGTCGATGACCAAGCCCCCGGCGGAGGTTTCGTGCACGGTGCGCAGCCGATCCGGCGCGCGGCGAGGCGAACGGGATCGGCGCGATTTCGTCGCCGTCGAGTCCGCGGGCGCTTGGCCGTTCGTTTGGTTCTCGGTCGAACTTGCCGCCCCACGACCGCGCCGCCGCCCCCGGCGTCGACGTGGCTTGCGTTGTTCGCCGTCCGACACCCAAGCGATAGTAGCTGGCACGACATCGTCTCCCAGGACATACTCGCCGCTAGCGGGCCGCGCGATGGCGCACCGCGGTGAGGGTCGCGCCCGCCTACTAGGCTGATCGAACGTGCCCGAAGCCGATGTCGAGCTGCTCGCCGCCGCCCAGGTGGCCCTGAACCAACACGCGCCCATGCTGCGCGAGTTGGGCTCGGCGTTCGAGGGCTCGGGACACGAGCTGTACCTCGTCGGCGGCTCGGTGCGAGATGCGCTGCTGGGCAGGCTGAGTCCCGACTTGGACTTCACCACCGACGCCCGCCCGGAGCAGGTGCAACAATTTCTGGGCCGCTGGGCCGACAACCTGTGGGACACCGGCATCGAATTCGGCACGGTCGGCGTCGGCAAGGACGGCCATCGCCTGGAAATCACCACGTTCCGCGCCGACACCTACGACCGGATTTCCCGTAACCCCGAGGTGCGGTACGGCGACCGCCTCCAGGACGATCTGGTGCGCCGCGATTTCACCGCGAACGCGATGGCCGTGCGCGTCACGCCCGACGGGCCGGGTGAATTCCTCGATCCCTTGGGTGGTTTGGCGGCGCTGCGTGAACGGGTGCTCGACACCCCGGCGGCACCGTCGGTGTCGTTCGGTGATGACCCGCTGCGGATGCTGCGGGCGGCGCGGTTCGTTTCGCAGCTCGGCTTCGCCGTCGCCCCGCGGGTGCGCGAGGCGATCGAGGAGATGGCGCCCGAACTGGCGCGGATCAGCGCCGAGCGGGTGGCCGCCGAGCTCGACAAGCTGCTGCTCGGCGACGACCCGGTGGCTGGCATCGACCTGCTGGTGCAGACCGGCATGGGTGACGTGGTGCTGCCTGAGGTCGGCGGCATGCGGATGGCCATCGACGAACACCACCAGCACAAGGACGTCTACCAGCATTCGCTGACGGTGCTGCGGCAGGCCATCGCGCTGGAGGATGACGGCCCGGATCTGGTGCTGCGCTGGGCCGCGCTGCTGCATGACATCGGCAAGCCCGCCACCCGGCGGCATGAAGCCGACGGCGGCGTGAGTTTTCATCATCACGAGGTGGTGGGCGCCAAGATGGCGCGAAAGCGGTTGCGGGCGTTGAAGTATTCGAAGCAGATGATCGAGGACGTCTCGCAGCTGGTGTATCTGCACTTGCGGTTCCACGGGTACGGCGAGGGCAAGTGGACCGATTCGGCGGTGCGGCGCTACGTCACCGACGCCGGGCCGCTGCTGCCCCGGCTGCACAAGTTGGTGCGGGCTGACTGCACGACGCGCAACAAGCGCCGGGCCGCGCGGCTACAGGCGAGCTACGACCGGTTGGAGGAGCGGATCGTCGAGCTGGCCGCCAAGGAGGATCTGGCGCGGGTGCGTCCCGATTTGGACGGCAACCAGATCATGGAGCTACTCCACATCCCGGCGGGCCCGCAAGTCGGCGAGGCGTGGCGTTTTTTGAAGGAGCTGCGGCTGGAGCGCGGACCGCTGTCCGCCGACGAGGCGACCGCGGAACTGCTGAACTGGTGGAGTTCGCGGGGGAACGCGTAGCGCCGGTCGCGCGTCCGACTTGCCATGGACTACTGCATGGCGGGCGATGACGGCGCGGCGGCGATCTGGCACCGCCAACTCGATCTGGACCTCGACGGTGACGGCCGACTCGACGCTTTCGGCCTGGACTTCGACGGTGATGGACTGCACGACGACGCGTTCGCGGATCTCGATGGCGACGGCATCGCCGATCATGTGGTGCTCGACGTGGACAACGACGGCACTCCCGAGGCGTACTTCACCGACGATGGTTCGGGAACGTGGGGGATCGCCACCGAACAGGGGCGGCAACTGCGATGGCTCGGGCTCGACGGTGTGGAGCACACCGGCGGCCCGCTGGTCGACTTCGACGGGCACGGCAGCGCCGACGACCGGCTGTTTGATACCGACAATGACGGGCTGGCCGACCGGGTGCTGTGCGCCGACGAGGGCGGCGTCAGCGGGTACGTCGACACCGACGGCGACGGTAAGTGGAACGTGCGGCTGACCGATTCGGACGGGGACGGTTTGGCTGACGGCGCGAGCGCTCTGTGAGTTCGTGTCCGGGAGACGAGTGAATTGACCGTCGCGGGCGGGGTATTTAGCCTGGTCAGTAGCGGCGTCTTGAGCTGATGGAGTTGTCGCCGCGGTCGACGAGGAAGGGGTGGCAATGTTCGTTGACACGGACCTTCTGCACACCGGAGGCAACGACTCGCATCGCGCTGGTGGGCACGCACAAGAGGGCGCCGATCAGCTTGCGCGGGGGCCGCTGGCATCCGGCATGTTCGGCGACTTCGCCGCCGCCGATTCTTTTCACGAGGCGCTCGCCGCTGCGCACACGCGACACGTTGAGAACTTGCAGGGCCACAAGCAGACGCTGACCGATGTCGGTTCGAAGGCGCACTACGCGGCCCGAGGGTTCACGAGTATGGACCAGCACAACGCCGGCGAAATGCAGGCTGTGCGACCGGGTTCGGGAGCTCCGACGTCGCGGGTGTGAGGCCTTGATCGGGTAAACGCGCCCTTCAAGCTGGTCGGCTATGTCGAACCTTCGATTCCGTTAGAAGTCATTGGGTGACAGCTCGCTGTGCCAGTGACGCCAGCGTCGCGTTGCGGCCACAATTCGGCGGCGATGCGGGATGTACGGGGATAATTTCAAGAGAATGACTTCTACACGAGGTGATACGAGGGAGGACTGCGTGGGGGATCGGCCTCCGTACAAAGCTGGGGAGCCACATGTCGGCCCGCCTGTGGGTCCGTGGCAGCAGCCGGCGTACCCGCCCCAGCCCCTAAAACGTCCTCAAACTTGGCCCGCGATCGCTCTATCAGCAATTGCTGTTCTGTTGGCCATCGGTGCTCTGGTTGTCGCATTCACGCGCTCGCCCTCTGCTACAGCGCCGGCCAGCTCTCCAGAACCCAAATACACGCCTGCTGAAAGTGCTGCTGCGCAGCAACAATTGTGCGACGTATATAAGGTCCAAGCGCGCACCGTTCGGTCGGATACTGCTGGTACCGACGAAGCGCTGGCCCGCATTTCCGCTACCAACGGGGCGGTGATGCTCTATAACGCTGCCGCGAATCCAGCTCTTGACGCGAAGTACCGCGACTCCGCACGCGCATTGGCGACGGCCTACGGCAACGTGTCGGCGTTGGGAAGTAAGGGCGTCGCTACCGATGCAGAGTGGCGCACAGTGTTGGACGACGCCAACGCAAAAGATACGGCGATGAGAAGTCTGTGCGGAGGTGGTTGACTCTGCCCGTTGCCTCCCTCAATCGATAGGGCTGCCGTCGCCTATCGGTTGGAGGTGATGCCGTCCGAGGATTCGCCAGCATGGGTATGCACGCGGTGCGACCGGATCGGAGGCTCCGGCCTGGCGGTGCTAGGCCTGGGGCAAGGGTTGCGCAGGCCGGCCGGGTTTCGGGGCCGATAAACAAGGTCTGATCGGCATCACGCCAACGGCTACTACATTCATCGCTGGTGAGGGCGCCATTGGTTCGTTGAGGTGCAATGGACGCGCAGAAATCCAGAAGGTCGCTCCGCAATGACCGGGGCATTGAAAGGAGGGCGAGATGGGGGACCTGCCTCCAAATTTTCGCGGGGAACCGCCTATGGGTGCGCCGCCGGCTCAGTGGCAGCCGTCAGTTCCACCTCTTCCTCCACGGCGTTCATACACGTGGCTAGCGACCGCGTTGGCCGCGATCGCCATCGTGCTGGGAGTCGCCGCTCTAATCGTCGCGCTCACTCGACCCACGCCCAATTCCGTTGCAGGCATAACGACTACGACATCTGCTGCGCCCACGTATAGCGCAGCAGAAGTGGCGTCCGCGCACAAGAAGCTTTGTGATGTCTATAACGCGGCCGCACGGGCCGTGCAAATAGAAACAAACGGTGACAACCCGGCTTTATCGGGCGTTGCGGTTGTGAATGGTGCGCTGATGCTAGAGCACGTGGTAAACACCACCCCGTCAATCTCTCCTGGGGACCGAGCTGCCGCCCTCACGCTCGCCGAGGCCTACAGCAACTCTCAAGCCAGAGCTGCGTCGGTGCAGCAGCGTGACGATCCTGTGTGGCAGTCAACGATCGGTGACGTCAATGCCAAGGATGCTGCTATGAAGAAGGTCTGCGGCGGCGGGTGAGCGGCGTCGGTGCGCGCGTTCAGATGGTTTGACTCGCAGCGCGGTTCGACCGTGCCTCTGCAGACATGCGGCTGACAGCGCTGAAGTCGCGCGGAAGAACTTTGACGATGCGATGGTTCAACGGCCCTCAGTGAATTGCTGCAGTTCCTCGTCTCCACCACTATGGAGGTTGGCGGCTATACGGTTGATTTGGCATCAGCCTCGGCTGATCTGAGAAAGACTCTCGGAGGGAGATATATGGTGGCGAACCAGCCTCCTTGGGGATCCGGACAGCGGCCGATGCCTCAGCCGCCGGCGGCGACTTGGAGTCAGACCTATTCTGGCCCGCCAGTCTCGCGGTCAAGCCGATGGCAGCTGATAGCGCTGGGATTGACGTCCGCGATAGCAGTAGCTGCGCTTGCTGTGGGATTGACACGCCCCACGGTGGCACGCTCTCCTGCGATCTCCAGCACGCCCACGTACACCGCAACTGAGGTCGCAGCGGCGCAACGACAACTCTGCGATACCTACGGTTTGGCCGCGCGGGCAGTCCAAGTCGACACCAATGGAAGCGATAAGGCGTTCGCGCGTATCGCCCTTACTAATGCTGCCGTTATGCTGGGAAATGCTGCGGCGAACCCGGCGCTCGATGCCGAACATCGGAACGCTGCGCAGGCACTCGCGACGGCGTACTTGTCCGACACCGCGAAAAGCAGCGAGGGCGCGGCGACCGAGACTGAATTCCGCGCAGCAGTTGATGATGTGAACGCCAAGGATGCCGTCATGAAAAAGGTATGTGGTGGTGGGAGTTGACCTTCCGCCCGGGATATGGACAGCGGCGTTAATTGGTCCTTGGTGGACAGGACCGCCGATTGACCTCCGCGCCGGCGCTCAGCACTGGAGCCAGGCATGTCTCGAGCAACAGCTCTTTTCGCAGGACTTGCGCACCCAATGGACATTGGTGGCTGCACATAATCAGGGCCACACGGCGGACGACCTCATATCCAGATATCAACAAGGCGAGAAGTTCCACATGGACCTTGCCGAGAAATATCAAATCAAGGCTGGAGCTTTTGACTCGTCTGCAGATGCAGTCGACTATCTGCGAAGCCGGTTGACGGAAATTGCCAATGAGGGCAACAAAGAGATAAACGCGATACTCGCGTCTAAAAAGCCTCTGCCTGAAAAAGTAGCGGAGGTACAGGCAGTGCAGTTGCGATGTAACGGCGATGCGGCGAACGCGAGCATGAACGCAGGCGACAAACTCACGGCGGCAACGCAGAAGATCCTCGATGCTGACGGCGTCGGTTCCGACGCGCGAACATGGGCCCGTGAGAATGGCTTTGGCTTAGAGAATCATCCACCACCGCGCCCGATCACCGATCAAGACCTCACTCATACGCTGCCAAGTGCAGGCGGTTCTAACCGGGCCGCCGATGGCGGCGGGGGACACGGCGTTGGAACAGAGCCACCCCCACCGGGACCAGGCGTTGCAAATCGAACCGGCGGAGGAAGCAGCCCAAATCTTTACGGAAGTGGCGGTCAAACGTCGGCTCCGGCTGCCGGTGCATCCAACTGGAGCGGCAATGGCGGATCGCTGCCGGCCGGATCGCCAGTCGGACCTGGCGTCCACATGCCCGGCGGTGGCGGATCGATGTCGCCCGGAATGCCTGGAGCTCCAAGTAGTCCGATGACTATGTCACCCGCAAACTTAGGCCAAACCGGCTCACCCAACTTGGCGCAATCTTTCGCTTCCGGCATGGCAACGGGGCAGCCGGCAGGTGCTGGTGCACAAGGCATTTCGTCAGGCGCAGTCAACGCGATGGAATCCGGCACACCGCCGCAAGCCGGGCCACCGGCGGGCACGCCACCGGTCGCGCCGACCGCACCCAGCGCCGGAGTCTTCATTCCACAGGCCACTCCGGCTGACGCGGCCCCGCCGCCCTCTCCGGCTGCCCCAGCAACAGGAGCCGCTCCGGTGGCGCCGGTAGTGACGGGCGGATCGTGGTCTGGAACGCCGGCCTCGCTGTCCGGCGGCCCGAGTGTCCCCGCCGGCCCATTACCCGCATATGGCTCCGATCTGCGTCCCACGGTTGCCGCGCCGCCTGTCACACCATCAGCTCCGGCCGGACCGGTGTCGGGAGCGCCGGTCGCGCCGTCGCCGAGTTCATCCCCGTCGGCCGGGGGTCCTGTTGTTTCGCCGGTGGAGCGCGCAGCGCAGGGAGCCGCCGGCGCTCAGGGCGGCGCCAACTCGTCGAGCATGGTCGGCGCGTCAGCTATGTCGGCGGCGACCGGCGCGACGGCCGGTGCGGTATCGAGCAGGGCTGCCGAGCAGCAGCGTCTCCAGCGCCTCGTCGATGCGGTGGCCCGCCAGGAGCCGCGGCTTTCATGGGCGGCGGGTCTGCGAGACGACGGCACCACCACCCTGCTCGTAACCGACCTCGCTGGCGGATGGATTCCGCCGCACGTCCGCTTGCCCGCACACGTGACGCTGCTCGAACCGGCCGCACGCCGACGGGACGCGAACGTGGTCGATCTTCTGGGCGCGGTCGTGGTTGCCGCCGCGCACGAGCACAACACCTACGTGGCCGAATCGGACCCGGAAGCACCCGCGCTGAGCGGCGATCGGCCAGCCCGCGCGGCCGCACCGCCAGTGGACGAGCTAGGACCCGCGCTCGTCGAAGCCGTCCGACGACGCGACGGCTTGCCACGAATTGCGCAGGCGCTCGTGACGCCAGCGGTACGAAAGACCGGGGTGCTCGAGAACGAAACCGGGCTTCTGCGCAGTTGCATCGGCGATATCCAGAATTCGGTGCTGGCGGCATACCCCGACCACGATGCGTCCGCTGTCGGAGACTGGATGCTCCTCGCGGCAATCGAGGCATTGATCGACGGGCATGAATACCTCGCGAACTATCACCTGGCCTGGTTCGACGTGATCAGCCATCACAGTGCCGCCTAGAGCACCTCGAAAGTCGAGGTGAATACCCATTGCGGCGCGTTATGCCAAAATGGTGCTAACGAATCGCGTGGTGCGTGAGTGCACACGAAGCGGCTGCAGACTTGGCAAACGGGGTGGAGGTGAGGCAATGACTGGGGGCGGCGGCACCATCAAAAACACCCCGGCCGTGCTGGGCGGACTGGCCGGTGCCCCCGAAGCGCCGGCGCCGATGCCCTTCCCCCTCTCCGCGGGCGGAACCAGCCAGACCGACATACTCCGGGGAGCGCTCGGAGCCGCCGGCAACGGCGGGGTCCCGAAAGACGCCGCCGACGCCGCAGCGGCGGATGCTGACCGCCGCGCCCACGCAGCCGACGCCGCAGCGAAATTCCCCGCCAATGAAGCGGATTCACAGCAGCAGATGCAGAACGTCGGCCAGCAAGCCCCGCAGATGATGCAGCAGATGCTGCAAAGCATCACCGGCGCGCTGGGCGGCGCGGTCGGCGGCATCATGGGCCCGCTGACGCAGCTGCCCCAGCAGGCGATGCAGGCCGGCCAAAGCGCCATCCAACCGCTGATGAGCGCGGTTCAAGGCGCCCACGGCGCCGGCCTCGCCAGTGACCCGCATCTGGTCGACAGCGTCAAACCCGACGCGGGCCTCGGCGGCGGCGCGGGCTCGGGCGGCGGCGGCGCCGGCCTCGGAGGTGGCGGCGGAGGCACCACCCCAGCCAGTTCCTTGGGCCCGCCTCCGGTGCCCAGCTCGTCCCCGCCGACGACCCCAGCCGGAGCCTCCAAGGCGGCAATGCCGCCGCCGGTCAGTGGCGCGCCGACCACCACTGGCCCCGGCGGTATGGGCGGGATGGGGATGATGCCCCCCGGCGCGATGGGCGGCCACGGTGAAGGCGGCAATAAGGAGAAGCCACCGGAAAAGCGGATCTCCGCCCCGGGCGTGCCCAACGGTCAGCCCGTCAAGGGCCGCCTGACGATGCCGCCGGCCGCCCCCGGGCCCAAGCCTGGTGAGGACAAGCCGACCGTCGTCACCAACCGGCCGAATCGCCGAATCGTGATCATGCCGAGCGAGGACGAGCCGAAGGAATAGGCGGCACCGCAAGCCATTCCCACGCCCTTGATGGGTGAGTGGTCGGGTCAACCGCCCAGCAGTAGGGTCAAACGAGCTCGTTATTGACAGCGGAACTGCCTATTCGTGCATGCTATTGAGTACGGATTTTCGCGACCAAGGGGTGTGGGAGCAGCTCGAGTGTCCAGGACGGATGGACGCATAGGGGACAAGCGTTGACTGATCCGCTGACGATGCGGGCGGTCGCGGCGCTGTCCCGCGGCCACGGATTGTTTGCGCGCGAGACCATCGCGGCTCCGGTCGACCGCGTGTACGAACCCCGCGAGCTCAAAACCGACGGCCTTCCTGGCGCCGCGGCGCGAAGGTCCATCAACACGCTCGACGACCTCCGCAGCTCCACCGAGACCGACCGTGAACTCGCACGAATCATGACCGCGGCCCGCGCCGATCACGCGCAAGCGCGGGCGGCCACCCGGGCAGTACTCGACGACGCAATCGCCGACGCGTCGGCCGACACCCCGATGGCGCATCGCGAGGCGATGGCCCGAATGGCGGCGCGGTTACGCGCCCAGCGCCGCCACATCCTGATATCCCGCCGCCGTGCCCGGTTGCACGCGTTAAAGCTGCGGCACCTGCGCTACCGACGAAGGCGAGAACACATGCAGGGCACCGGCCGGCCGGCCGTCCTCGCGGCGATCCGCAAAGCCTTGGATATCAAGGGCATTCACGACCCGGCCGCGCGCGCCCGTTGGGAGCGCGGCATGGATCTGGTCGCCCGCCGCGAGTCCAATTACAACGCCAACGCGGTCAACGACTGGGATTCGAATGCGGCACGGGGCACGCCGAGCAAGGGCGCCTGGCAGTTCATCGGCCCGACGTTCGCGGCCTATCACCAGCCGGGAACGTCCCGCGACATCCACGACCTTCTGGCCCAGGCGTGCGCGTTCATCAACTACGCGATGGGCCGCTACGGGGTTGCCGCCGACGCGTCGAATCTGGCCGATCGGATTCAGCAGGCCGATCCTCGCCGATCACCTAAGGGGTATTGAGCATGCCGCTGAGTTTGTCGAACCGCGACCAGAATTCCGGTCACCTGTTCTACAACCGACGGTTGCGGGCGGCGACCACCCGGTTCTCGGTGCGCATGAAGCACGACGACCGCAAGCAGACCGCCGCGTTGGTGTTGTCGATCTTGTTGGTGGCCATCGGCGCCGGATGGATGTTGCTGCTGAACGTTCTGAAACCGACTGGCGCAGTTGGTGAATCATCGATCATCGGCGATCGCGATTCCGGCGCGATCTACGCGCGCATCGACGGCCGGCTCTATCCGGCCCTGAACCTGACGTCCGCCCGGCTGGCCACCGGGACGGCGAACCAGCCGACGTGGGTGAAGCGCAGCGAGATCGCTAAGTATCCGACCGGGCCGCTGATCGGCATACCGGGTGCGCCCGCGGCGATGCCGGTGAACCGGGGCGGGATTTCGGCATGGGCGGTCTGCGATACCGCCGGGCGCCCGCGCAGTGGCGAGAAACCGGTCGTCACCTCGATTGCGGGCACACTCAACGGCGGCGGACGCGCCGAACCGCTGGCCGAGGACGCCGGCCTGCTCGTGACGTTCGAGGGCAATACCTACGTGATCTGGGGCGGCAAACGCTCGCAGGTCGATCCCGCCAGCAGGGCGATCACCCTGAGCCTGGGGCTCGACCCGGGAGTGACGTCGCCGGTGGAGATTTCGCGCGCGCTGTACGACGGCCTGCCCGCGACCGAGCCGCTGCGCGTCCCCGACGTTCCCCAGGCGGGCGCGCCGTCGACCTGGGTTTCGGGCTCGCAGGTGGGTGCGGTGCTGCAGGCGCAAACCGCCGGTGGCGGCAAGCAGTTCTATGTGCTGCTGCCAGACGGCGTGCAAAAGATCACCAGCTTCGTCGCGGATCTGCTCCGCAGCGCCAATTCGTACGGGTCGACGGCACCCCGGGTGGTGGCGCCCGACGTCTTGGTGAACATCCCCCAAGTCAACTCGCTCGCGGTCGACTACTACCCGACGAAGCGCCTGAATTTCATTGATACGGCGGCGAATCCGACCACCTGCGTCAGCTGGGAAAAGGGCTCGACGGATCCGCAAGCCCGCGTCGTCATCTACAACGGCCGCGGGCTACCGGTGTATTCGTACCTCGACGACCGGATCGTGCACCTGGTGCGCGACGACCGCGACCCCGGGTCGGTGGTGGCCAACCAGGTGCTGGTGCTGCCCGGGGCGGCGAACTTCGTCACCTCGACGAGTGGGGTGATCACGTCCGACTCTCGTGAATCGTTGTTCTGGGTGTCCGACAACGGCGTTCGGTTCGGTATCGCCGCGAACGACGACACGATGCGCGCGCTGGGGCTGGATCCGGCCTCGGCGGTGCAGGCGCCGTGGCCGTTGTTGCGGACTTTCGCTGCCGGCCCGGCCTTGTCGCGGGAGGCAGCGCTCGTGGCTCGTGACACGGTGCCGGCGCTCGGCAAGGCGGCTGTGGTGACCACATCGGCGAAGGCGGGAGGCTAGGGATGTCCAAGAAAGCGTTCCCCATCAATCGGGTCAAGATCGAACCGCCGAAACCCGTTCGGGTAGCACCGAATGCGCCGATCGCCCTGCCGGAGCGCGAGCCGCGCAACATCTGGGTGATGATCGGGGTGCCGGCGCTGATCGTCGCGCTCATCGGCACCATCGTGATGCTCTACGTGTCCGGGGTGCGCAGCCTCTCCACCGGGTTCTTCCCGCTGATGGGCATCGGCGCGTTCAGCATGCTGGCGTTCTCCGGGCGCTTCGGGCGGGCGCGCAAGATCACTTGGGGCGAGATGGAGAAGGGCCGTCGGCGCTACCTTCGCGACCTCGACTCGAACCGCGACGAAATCCAGTCCGCGGTATGCGCGCAGCGCGAATGGCAGAACGCGGTGCACTCGGACCCGCGCGGGCTGGGGGCGATCATCGGCGGCCCGCGGATGTGGGAGCGCGGCCGCGGTGACGTGGACTTCCTGGAGGTGCGCCTGGGCACCGGCGTGCAACACGCGCCCGACTCCGTGTTGTCGGTGACCTGGCCCGACATCGCCTCCGACGAGGAGCTCGAACCCGTCACCGGCCAGGCCCTGCGCGATTTCATCCTGGAACAGCGCAAGATTCGCGACATCGCGAAGGTGGTCAACCTGCGGTCGGCGCCGGGGTTCAGCTTCGTCGGGGAGGACCTGGACCGGCTGCGCTCGCTGATGCGCTCGGTGTTGTCGTCCCTGGCGGTGTTCCACAACCCGCGCGACCTGAAATTGATGGTGGTCACCCGCAATCCCGAGGTGTGGTCGTGGATGGTGTGGCTGCCACACAACCTGCACGACGAACTGTTTGACGCGTGCGGCTTTAGGCGCCTGGTATTCGCGACGCCGGAGGAGCTGGAGGAGACCCTCGGTGCCGAGCTGCACATGAAGGGAAAGCGCGGCGCCTGGACACCGCTGGCCGCGGCCAGCCCGACCGCGATGGGGTCGGCGCTCGAGACCGGAACCGACACCGTGGATCTGGGGCCGCACCTGGTGATCGTCGACGACAACACCGGCAGCCCCGACGCCTGGGAGAGCGTCGTGGGGCAGGTCGGCAAGGCCGGAATCACGTTGCTGCGCATCGCATCGCGCGTCGGCACTGGAGTGGGCTTCGCGCAGGACCAGGTCTTCGAGATGGGGGAGCGGCACCCCGCGGCGGGCAACGGTGAAGTCCGAATCGGCCGCAACGGCTTCGACGCCGACGGCGAAGACGGGCGCCCGGCCCCGCTGCTGCGGGTGCGCGGCAAGTTCTTCGCTCATGCCGACCAGCTGTCGATCCACCGCGCCTACCGGTACGCGCGGGCCATGGCGCGGTGGTCACCGACCAGCCGCAGCGAAATCGCCGATTCCACCGGCGGCGCCGCCGAGTTGTTGCGCGCGCTGGGCATCGTCGATCCGCGCGAATTGGACGTCGACCGGCTGTGGGCCGAGCGGCGCGGCCGCGGCGACGAGCGCTGGTGCGAGATCCCGGTCGGCGCGAAACCGACCGGGGAGCTGCAGAACATCATCATCCGCGCAAAGGACTTCGGCGGCTTCGGGTTTCACTCCGTGGTGATCGGCACCAGCGGATCGGGCAAGTCGGAGTTCTTCCTGTCGTTGGTCTACGGCATCGCGCTGACGCATTCACCGGAGACGTTCAACGTCATCTTCGTCGACATGAAGTTCGAGTCGGCGGCGCAGGACATCCTGGGCATCCCGCACGTCGTGGCCGCCCTGTCGAACCTGGGCAAGGACGAGCGGCACCTGGCCGAGCGCATGCGCCGTGTCATCGACGGCGAGATCAAGCAACGCTATGAGCTGTTCACGTCGGTCGGTGCCCGCGACGCCAACGACTACGAAGAGATCCGGCTCGCCGGCCGGGACCTGCCGCCGGTGCCGGTGCTGCTCGTGATCGTCGACGAGTACCTGGAACTCTTTGCCAACCACGAGAAGTGGATCAATCTGATCATCCACATCGGTCAGGAGGGCCGCGGCGCCAACGTGTTCTTCATGCTGGGCGGCCAGCGGCTGGACCTGTCGTCGCTGCAGAAGGTCAAGTCCAACATCGCGTTCCGGATCGCGCTGCGGGCGGAATCCGGTGACGACAGCCGCGAGGTGATCGGCTCGGACGCGGCCTACCACCTGCCGTCGAAGGAGAACGGTTTCGCGCTGCTGAAGGTCGGGCCACGCGACCTGGAGCCGTTCCGCTGCTTCTACCTCTCGGCCCCGTTCGTCGTGCCGAAGGCCAAGGAGGTGGCGACCACCGTCGACATGACATTGACCAAGCCGCGGCTGTACAACTGGCAGTTCCAGCCGCTCGACGCATCGGACGCTGCGGCGCTGGAAGCGGCCGCCGCCGTGGACTCCGAGCCCGACGAATTCCTCTACCACGACGACGGTTTCAAGCGAAAGAAGATCGTCGACGTGTTGCGGGAATCGCTGCATGACGTTCCGCACCGGTCGCCGCGGCGTCCCTGGCTGGAGCCGCTGGAGGACCCCGAGCCCGTCGACACCCTGGTGGCGGCCTACCGGGGCAAGCCGTGGCATGTCGACTACGGCCAGAATCCGGGCCTGATGTTCCCGGTGGGCGTGATGGACATCCCCGAAGAGTCCAAGCAGATCGTGCACGCGGTCGACGCGCTGCGCAGCAATGTCATCGTGGTGGGGGCCAAGCAGCGCGGCAAGACCACCACGCTGATGACGCTGATGTGTTCGGCGGCAACGATGTACACCCCGTCGCGCGTCACGTTCTTCTGCATCGGCGGCGCGACGCTCGCCCAGGTGGCGTCCCTGCCGCACGTCACCGACATCGTGTCGCCCAAGGACGCCGAGGGCATCGAGCGGATCCTGAGCAGCATGGACGCGCTGATCGACGCGCGCGAGGACTCGTTCCGCCGGCTCAAGATCGACCTCGACGGCTTCCGCGAGCGCCGGTTCGCGCCGGGCAGCGACGGGCTGGGCGGCACCGACCCCAACGACCCCTTCGGCGACGTGTTCGTCGTGGTCGACGACTATGACGACGTCTATTCGAAAGACACCGTCCTGGGCGATCGCATCATCTCGCTGAGCAGCCGCGGCCCCGAGTACGGCGTCCACGTGATGTGCAGCGCCGGCGGCTGGATTCACGGGCAGCGGCAGAGCCTGCTGCAAAACGCCACGGCCCGAATCCAATTGCGGCTGGCGGACCCGAGCGAAAGCCAGATGGGGCACTCGTCGCTCGAGTCGCGGGACGCCGCGCGGCGGACCCTGAACCGCCCGGGGTTCGGCCTGACGGACAGCCTGCACGAGCTGCGGGTCGGCGTCCCGGCGCTGTCCGACCCCGCCACCGGCGCGCTGGTGAGCATCGTCGACGTCGGCGCGCAAATCGCCGACGTGGCAGGCGTGACGAAACACGCTACACTGCAACGGCTTCCGCGGCGCGTGGAGCTGCGCGCGATCCTCGACTACGAGGCCGCGCATCCGCGCAAAGACGACCTGTCGATCGCCTTCGCCATCGGCGAGCGCCACGAGCTGGGGCCCGTTCCGCTCCGGCTGCAGGAAAGCCCGGGCTTGATGATCCTGGGCCGGCAGGGCTGCGGTAAGACCATGTCGCTGGTGTCCATCGGTGAGGCGATCATGAACCGGTTCGGCCCGGAGGAAGCGCAGCTGACCCTCATCGACCCGAAGACGGCCCCGCACGGCCTGCGGGACCTGAGCGGACCGGGCTACGTGCGCGCCTACGCCTACGACCAGGACGAGATCGACGAGGTGATAACCGCACTCGCGCAACAGGTCCTGCTGCCCCGGCTGCCTCCGAAGGGGTTGAGCCAGGAGGAGCTCCGCGCGCTCAAGCCGTGGGAAGGCGCCCGGCACTTCGTGCTGATCGACGATGTCCAAGACCTGCGCCCGGACCAAAGCTACCCGCCCAAACCCCCGGTGGGCGCGGCGTTGTGGAAGCTGATGGAGCGCGCCCGGCAGATAGGGCTGCACGTCTTCACCACCCGCAACAGCGCGAACTGGGCGACGCTGCAGATGGATCCGTGGATGCGGTTCCAGAACTCGGCGAAGGTGGCGCAGCTCTATATGGACAACGACCCGCAGAACCGGATCAACCGTGTGGTCCGCGCCCAGGCGTTGCCGCCGGGACGAGGCCTGCTGGTGAGCGTCGACGGCGACGTCGAGGGCGTTCTCGTGGGCATGCCGTCTACCGCCCCGCTCCCACAGCAGTAGCCGTCGGAACCGCCTGCGGTGCGGGTGTTTCCGCGGCGACGGTGGCCCGACGGGGTAGCGTCCGCGGCCACCAGAACCAGCGGCCCAGCAGCGCCACAATGGACGGCACGACGAACGCCCGCACGACCAGGGTGTCCAGCAACAGGCCGACCGCGATGGTGGTGCCGATCTGGGCGATGCTGAGCACACTGCTGCTCAGCAACGTGAGCATGGTGAGCCCGAAGACGATGCCGGCAACGGTCACCACCCCGCCCGTTCCGCCGAACGCGCGAATGATTCCCGTCTTCAGGCCCGCCGCGGCTTCCTGTTTGATGCGCAGCGCCAGCAGCAGGTTGTAGTCCGCGCCGACGGCGATCAGCGCGATGAATGCGATCGGGGCGACGGCCCAGTGCAGATCCTGGTGGAGGAGGTGTTGCCAGATCAGCACGCTGGCGCCGACGGCCGATGCGTACGAGGTGACAACGGTTCCGACGACGACCAGCCCCGCGACCGGGCTGCGCAACATCGTCGTGACGATCAAGAAGATGAGCACCAACGCGGCGCCGACGAGCAGCTTGGTGTCCGCGGCGACGAAGCGCTGCAGATCGGCGGTCACCGGGCCGACCCCGGCGACGTCCACCTCCGTCGGGGTCAGGGTGCCCTCCTTGGTGGCCTCCTTGATGGCGGCGCGGACTTGGTCGGCCCGCCTGGCCCCGTCGCCACCCCACTCCGAGCCCTCGCCGTAGACCAGCAGGTAAGCGGCCCGGCCGTTCTCCGACATCAGGTGGCGCAACGTCGCGGTATACCGCGGATCGGTCAGGGCCCGCTGCGGCATGTAGAAGTCGGCGGCCGCGCTGCCCTGAAATTGCGTCGCGATCTCGTTCAGGTAGTCAGTCATCTGGTGCATCTGGGGGCCTAGCGTTTCGGTCAGGCTCAGCAGCTCGTGCGTGGCCGAACGGGCCTGCCCCAAGGCATCTTTCATCGTCGTCACGCTTTGCGGCAGGCCGGCCATCGCCGCGGCGGCGGTGCTCGATCCGGCGGTCAGCTTCGCGGCGCCGTCGTTGAGGCGCGCCGACGTCTGCACAAGGCTATCGACGGGCTGGAGCACCCGGTCCACCGTCGAACAGATCGGATTGGCGGCGCAATCGGGGGTGCGCCCGACGAAGTCCCGCAACGGGTCGAGGTAGCCCGACACCGTGGTGACGTTGCGCTGCAACCCGTCCATCCCGGCGCGCATGTCGTCCGCGGCGCCGGACATGTCCGCCAATCCCGCGCTGCCGCCGCGCAAACCGTTCCCGAGGCCGTCGACCGCGAGTTGGGTCTGCGCCAGCGCGGCGTCGAGCTCGGAGACTCGCTGCAGGCGTCGGGTCAGCGAGTCCACGGTGTCACCGAACTGGCGGCCGAGCACGCCGGCCTGATAGCTCAGCGTCGCCTGTTCGGGCACCTTGCCGTCGGGCCGGCTGGCGGACTGGACCGCCCGCACACCCGGTACGGCCATGATGTGGCGCGTGATTCGCTCGATGGCGATCAGGCCGGCCGGGTTGCGCAGGTCGTGGTCGGCCTGGATCACGACGACGTCGGGCAACAGCGCGTTGGCCGCGAAATGCCGGTCGGCGCTGGCGTAGCCGCGGTTGGAATCGGTGGCCGACGGCGTGGCGGCGGGCTCGTTGAAACCGACCCGCATGCCGGCCAGCGGCAGCGCGACCAGCAGGGTCAGCCCTGCCGCGGTGACCAGGATGGGGCCGGGCCAGCGGGCCACGGCCGTGCCGACGCGCCGCCAGCGCCGCGCCGTTGTCGACGGCCGCGGTTCGAGATACCCGCGGCCGATCGCCAGGCTCATCAGGGCGGGCGTCAGCGTCAGCGCCGCGACCATGGTCGCCAGAATGCCGATGGCGCAGGGCAAGCCGGCGCTGCGGAACGAGCCCACCTTGGCGAACACCAGGCACGCCAGTGCCACCGAGACGGTCAGCGCCGAACCGATCACGACCGGGGCGATGGAACGGTAGGCCTGCCGCAGCGCCTCCGCCGGCGCTACGCCGCGCCGCCGCCCCTCGTGGTAGCGGCCCACCAGGAAGATCGCGTAGTCGGTGCCGGCGCCCAGGGTCATGGCCGCCATCAGCGCCACCGAAAACAGCGACACCTCAACAACATTGGATTGCCCGAGCGCGGCGACGACGGCGCGCGCCAGGGCCAGGGCTAGGCCGACCGAGATCAGCGGGATGGCCGCCGCGACGGGCGACCGGTACACGACCAGCAGCAACAGCAGGATGAGACCGATGGTGGCGGCGGTGATCCCGAGCATCTGCCGATCGATCGCGGAGAATTCGTCGACGATGGTGGCGCCGGGCCCGGTGACATGGACGTGCAGGCCGGCCGGCGGGCCGAGTTTCGCGACGGTGGCGCGGACGGCGTTCACCGAGTCGCGCGCCTGGGCGGTGCCGAGCATGCCGGCGAGCCGCACCATGACGCTGACGGCCCGCCCGTCCGAGCTTTGGGCCCCGGCCGCGGTGGCGGGCTGCGACCACAGATCGGTCACCGCGTACACGTGCCGCCGGTCGGACCCCAGCGCCGCCGTCATCGCGTCGTAGAACTGGCGATCACCCGGCGTGAGCGCCCGATCACGTTCCAGCACAACGTAAACGAAGTTGTTGCTGGGCGTCTGGTTGAACACCTGGGCGGCCCGGGTGGCGGCGACGGCGCTCGGCGCGTCGGTGGGCATGAAGGATCGCGCGTGCGAATCGACCACCCGCTCCAGTTGCGGCGCCGCCAGGTTGGCCGCCGCGGCCGCCAACACCCAAAGGCCGACGATCAGGATCGCGTAGCGACCGGTCAGCCGCGCGAGTATTCCGCTTTCCTCATGCAACGGTCTGCCGATCGCCGGTCGGACCGCCGAAGAGTCCCACGGCGACGTGCTCGCCCCGGGACAGCGAGCGGACCCGCAGCGAGCGCCGCGAGCCGATCCGCACCAGGGCATGCAGGCCCGGCTCGGCGGCCTCGAGCGCAGCCCGCACCTGTTCGGCCGGGACGCCCTCGTGCGCCGCCTGATCGAGTTTGGCCACCAGCATGGTGATCCAGCGCTGTCCCAGGGACAGCAGCAGCCCCTCCTGGTCGCCGAACAGGCGAGACACCTCGGATGAGTTGGCGGCCAACGTAAGCGCCGCCTCGGGATCGGTCTCGGCGGCTTTGATCATCTGGGCCATGAAGGCCATCCGGTCGTGCAGCAGTGTCCATGTCATGACTGAAACGCTAGGGAGGCGGCCGCCGGCCGCGCGTCGTGCCGAAGTGCAGTCTTTGCCTCCTACCACGGGCGGAGGCGCTAGCCGCCCGCAGCATGATGTGGGCAGGTGGCGCGCTCTTTTAGGATTGGACGATGTTGCGTGCCGCAGCGGAATCCGTTCGCGAACAGTTCCGCCGCCGGGGCGAGCTGATTCCCGTCGGTCTCACCTGGGCGTCGTATCTGGCCGTCGATGTCAGCCATGTCGGCGGTGCGGTGATCGCGATCCTGCAGCGCCCCTCCGCCGATCTGCCAGTCGGGCTGGCCGCGTTCGGGTTGTCCATCGCGCCGACCTTGGTGTTCTTCTTCCTCAACACCAAGCTCAGCCCGGCGCTGATGTGGGCGACGTGGTCGACGGCCACCGCCATGATGCTGTTCGGGACGTCGACACCCATTCACGCCGACTTCGCCCCGGCGCTGCTGGTGCTGATGGTGTTGTCCATTGCGACACTGAGCTCCATCGCGGGCGGGCTCTTGGCCGGCGCATCGGCGGTCGCGCTGCTGCTGGCCGCCGCCGGGTTGCATCGCCTCGATGCGGTGGGGCTGTACCTGGCGTTCCTCGGGGCGGGGTGGCTGCTCGGTTACGTCATGCGGACCCAACGGTTGTTGCTGGCCGAACAGATCGAGGCGCAGAAGATGCTGGCCGAACACGCGGCCGCCGACGAGCGGCGGCGCATCGCGCGCGAGGTGCACGACGTCATCGCCCACTCGCTGAGCATCACCTTGCTGCACGTGACGGGCGCGCGTCGCGGACTGCAGGAGGACCGCGACGTCGACGACGCGATCGAGGCGCTCGAACAGGCCGAACGCCTGGGCCGGCAGGCGATGGCCGACATCCGGCGCACGGTGGGGCTCCTGGACAACTCACCGACCAGGGCCGCCCAGACCGCACCGGAGCCCGGTGTCGACGACGTCGGCGTCCTGGTCGCGGATTTTCAGCGCGCCGGCCTGGACGTCACGCTGCACATCGACGGCGCCATCGAACGCGTCTCGGCGGCGGTCGGGCTCGCGCTCTACCGCATCACCCAGGAATCGCTGGCCAACATCGCCAAGCACGCGCCCGACTCAAAATCGACTGTGGCGCTGAGCATCTCGGTGGCCTCCGCGAGCCTCACGGTGGACAACCGGCAGCCGGTGGCCATAGCCGCGCCACGATCCGCCGAGGGACGCGGGTTGCGCGGCATGCGCCAGCGCGTCGAGCTGCTGGGCGGGGCCATCGAGGCCGGCCCGACCGACACCGGATGGTCGGTGCGCGCCGACATACCCCTGCACGAGGGTGACGCGGGCTGGCGACCGTGGTGGTGCAAGGCGTGATCCCGGACGCGGCCGCGAACCACGAGATCACCGTCCTGCTCGTCGACGATCAGGATCTGGTGCGCTCGGGGCTGCGCCGAATCCTGCGGCGCAAGGACGGTTTCGTAATCGTCGCGGAATGCTCCGACGGCGACGAGGTGCCCGCGGCGGTGGCCGCGCACCGACCCGACGTCATCGTGATGGATCTGCGCATGCGCCGCGTCGACGGCATCGAGGCGACGCGCGGGCTCGGCGGCACCCCGCCGGTGTTGGCGCTGACCACATTCAACGAGGACGAGCTGTTGTCCGAGGCGCTGCGGGCCGGGGCGGCCGGGTTCGTGCTCAAGGACTCGTCCGCCGAGGAACTGATCCGCGCGGTGCGGGCCGTCGCCAGGGGCGACAGCTACCTGGATCCCGCGGTCACCGAGCGGGTGTTGACCACCTACCGCAAAGCCGCCCCCGGGCCCCGCGGCGCCGCGATCGCCGAGCTGACCACCCGCGAACTCGACGTGCTGACATTGGTCGGCCGGGGCCTCTCCAACGCCGAGATCGCGGACGAGCTTTGCATTTCGGGAGTCACCGTCAAGAGCCACATCGGCCGGATCTTCGGAAAACTGGACCTGCGCGACCGCGCGGCGGCGATCGTGTACGCCTACGACAACGGCATCGTCGTCCCGCGCTGAGCCGGCCCCAGGGCTACAGCGGAGCCGCCTGCTCGGCCAGGTTGAGCATGACGTACGCCATGCACATGAGGAAGTTCAACACCACCAGGACCAGCCCGGCGAACAGCATCGACCGGGCGCCCTGTCGCTTCAGCCGCTTGTATCGGGCGGCGCGCGTTTCGCGGTCGAACTGCAGCGCGATCAGCGCGAAATGGACGTCCACCACTTCATGAGCGGCCAGGGGCGCCCCCGCCAGCATCTCTCGCACGCGGTCGGGTGCGGTGCGCACGCCGACGCGCGCGAAGTTGTGGCACATTCGGCGCGCGCGTCTTCGCGCGAGTGGTTGATATCGCATCTGTAGCTGATGCGCGAGTTGCCCTCGGTCGTCCCCCCACGGGTTTGACGGGGTCATCACGAAAGGGATTCTAAATCGCATCGGGCCGATTACGGCGTGTCTACACCAATCAAGTGGGGTCCGACTGATTCGTCACGCCGCCGGTCATCCGCTCGGACTGGGGTAGGTCCAGATAACGCTCCAAGTTGCGGTGCGTGTTGATCACGCGCCGCTCCTCGTTGGACAGCATCAAGTGGGTGAAACCCGGTTGATGCATGCCGCGCTGCAGACCCGCGAGCACCCGGATGTCCTGGGTGAGCACCACGCCGGGCTCGGCCTCACCGGCGGTCACCCGGACATCGGTCGGCTTGGCGCGCGCCGCGCCCGGCGGCATCCGCGTCATCAGGAACATCACCAGCTCGCCATGGTCGGGATCGTGGCCGGGCCGCGAGCACATGATCGTGAGGTGGTCGGCGTTGGTCAGCAGCGTCATGTTGGGGAAGACGTTGTACTGGTGCAGCCGGGTGATCCGGTCGGTGTCCGCCCAATCGAGGTCCACCCCGCGACTGGCGGCGAACGCGCGGGTGTGTGCGGCGATCAGGTCCTGGACCGTATGCCCGGGCTCGCGTGCGTCGGCGGGGAAGGGGGTGCCTTCGGCGGCGCCCATCAGCGCGCCCTGCGTGTAAACGTAAGCGTCCCAGACCTCTTCGTCGCTCAGCGCGCCCTCGAAGCGGGGGCTCGGCACGCCGTACGGTTGGTCCGATTTGCCGGTGTGGCCCCAGATCCGTTGCGGCGCATGGATGTCGTCGACGCAGCGCAGCAATTCCGGGTGCAGCGTCTGGATGTGGTAGGTCTCGCTGTAGCCGTCGGCGATCGTCTTCCAGTTGGCCTCGACCTCGACGGTCAGCGTGGCGTAGCAGCGGAAGTCGCCGAGCCGGCACCAGGCGATGTCGTCGGGTACCGCCTCCAGGTAGTCGAGCAGCGGCATCGCGTCGAGGTCCAGATTGACGAAGACGAGTCCCTCCCAGGTGTCCACCCGCACCGGCACCAGCGGGAAGTCGGACATCTTGAGCGAGCCGAAGCCCTTGCGGTTGGGCACCCGCTTGAGCGTTCCTCCCAGGTCCCAGGTCCACCCGTGATAGCCACACTTGAGCTCGCGCAGCCCCGAGCCCGAGCCCACGCACACCGAGTTGCCGCGGTGGCGGCAGGCGTTCTGGAAGGCGCGCAGCACTCCGTCGTCGCCGCGAACGATCAGCACCCCGTACGGTCCGCACCGGTACTCGAAGTAATCGCCCGGCTCGGCGACATGGTCGACCATGCAGGCGAGTTGCCAAACCCTCGGCCACATTCGCTCGACCTCGAGCGCGGCGAAGGCGGGCGAGTAGTACCGCTGCGCCGGCACCAGCGTCGGGCTTTCCGGCGGAGTGCCGATCGCGTCCTCTTGGACGTTCGAACGGGTGCGGGCCGGGTTGCCGGGGGGCGCGGTCATGCCGGAGGCCTAGCGCGCTCCGCGCACCAACCGGCCGGGGCGGGCCCCGGTGTCGACGTCGTCGCGCCGGGTCACGGTTCCGCTGACGATGGTGGCCGCATAACCGCTGGCGCCCTGCAGGATTCGGTTGCCGCCGGCGGGCAGGTCGAAGGCCATCGCCGCGGGATGCAGCGTCAGGGCGTCCATGTCGATCACATTGATGTCGGCCTTCTTGCCCGGCTCGATGGTGCCGCGGTCGGTGAGGCCGAACAGGTGCGCGGTGTCGCGGGACTGCTTGCGGATCACGTACTCCAGCGACAGCTTGTCGCCCCGGCGCCGGTCGCGCGCCCAGTGCGTCAGCAGGAACGTGGGATACGAAGCGTCGCAAATCATTCCGCAGTGGGCGCCGCCGTCGGACAGCCCGAGCACGCCGGCGGGGTGCAGCAGCATCTCCCGAATCGCGTCGCAGTTGCCGTCGGCATAGTTGAACAGCGGCAGCATCAGCATCGCCGTCGCGTCCCGTTCGAGCATCAGGTCGTACAGCGTCGACAGCGGGTCCTCGCCGCGGGCCTTGGCGATCGCCGCGACGGTGCGGTCGGCGGTGGGCTCGTAGTCGGGTGGGTCGCCCAACGCGTAGAGCCGCCCGAGCGAGTGCTGCACCAGGGCGAACATGCCGTCGAACAACAGCGTCGGGTCGGCGGGCAGGTCCTCGTCGGCCAGGATGGCGGCCTTCACCGCGGGATCGGCCAGCCGCTGCGCGAGTTCCTCCCGGCCGCACTCGGCCGCCAGCCGGCGATAGGTGGGGCGGTGGCTGAAGCCGTGGTGGCCCTGGAATCCGATCATCATGCCGAACGGGCGCGCCGCGACCTGTGGGTACAACCGGGCGCCGTCGGCGTGCGCGTCCGCCGAGAGGTCCAGCATCTCGCGCCACAGCTTCGGGTCGGCGTCCACCTGAATGAGCGCGAACGACACCGGCCGGTCGATCTCGGCGCTCAACCGCCGCATCCAGTCCAGCTCCTTCTTGGGCGCGACGATGTCCTCGCCCGCGGATCCCTGCGGGGCCAGCTCGAACACCGCCTGGCCGCCCGCGGCCATGGCCCGCCCCAGGCCGAACAGCTCGTCCTCGGCCGCGTAGGTGCCCGGCACCGGTTCGCCGTCCATGGCGCGGTGCCCCATCGTGCGCGACGTCGAGAAGCCGAGCGCGCCGGCCTCGATCGCCTCTCGGACCAGCCGGCCCATCGCCTCGATGTCCGCAGGGGTGGCCGGCTCGTTGCGGGCGCCGCGCTCGCCCATCGCGTAGGCGCGGATGGCGCCGTGGGCGACCTGGCTGCCCACGTCGATCGCGAACTTGTGCTTGCCGATCGCATCGAGGTACTCGGGGTAGGTCTCCCAGCCCCAGGTGATGCCCTCGGTGAGCGCGGTGCCGGGGATGTCCTCGACGCCCTCCATCAACTCGATCAGCCACTGCTCGGTGCCGGGCCGCACCGGGGCGAAGCCCACGCCGCAGTTGCCGGTCACGATCGTGGTGACGCCATGACCGCTCGACGGCTCGAGCAGGCTGTCCCAGCTGACCTGGCCGTCGTAATGGGTGTGGATGTCAACGAAGCCGGGGGCGACCACACGCCCTGTCGCATCGATGGTTTCGGCCGCCTCGCCCGCCATCGCGGGGTCGCCGGGGCCGCGCCGGACGACGTCGACGATCTTGCCGTCCTTGATGCCGACGTCGGCGCGATAGCGCTCCGCGCCGGTGCCGTCGACGACGGTGCCGCCGGTGATCTTCAGATCGAACATCAGACTCTCCTTGCCGCGATGGGCGGAAGACGCACAAGACCCGCAGCATTACGCTACGGGAAGTAGCGTAACTCGTGCGGGCGTCATCGCAATAGGTTCGGCCCAAACTCGTTCCGTCAGAGGGAACCCTTCAGCGCCGCGACCGTTTCCAGATCGTCGAGCGCCGCGACGCCGCGCCGCAGCCCCTCCATCGCGATGCCCTCGAGCTGCATGCCGCCCATCCCGGCGGTGATCAGGGGCGCCACGTAGGCGTACAGCGCGCCCTGCCGGAACCGTCGCCACAAGTCGTCGCGGTTCAGTTCGGGTCCGCCCGCCGCCGCGAGCCCGCGGCGGTAGTCGTCGAGCAGCTCGCGCTGGGTCGTTCGGCGATCTTCGGGGGTGAGGCTGGTGATCAGCGTGTAGGCCAGCTCCCGGGACGGGTGCCCGCGCCGCACGGCCTGCCAGTCCAGCAGTCCGGCCTTGCCCCCGTGGAAGTACATGTTCCCGGGGTGGGCGTCGCCGTGCATGACGGTGTGCGGGGGAGAGTCGATGAGCGCCGCCACGGCGCGGTAGTTGTCGGCGATGAAACGGCCATTGTCGACGGGGATGTCGGTGCGCCCGGCGAGGCGCTTGATCGAGGCGTGCATCAGCGAACCGGTCAGCAACGAGGTGACGTCACCGGAGGGCGTGTAGAGCCAGCCCAGCGGGCCGCGGCCGTCCCGGGGGAGTCGGTTCCAAAATGTCGCGTGCAAGTCGGCCAGCAACTCGACGATCAAGCTGGCCTGGTCGGGCGACAGCGGGTGCAGGGTGTCCGGGAATTCGCACGACTCGACCGGCAGGTCTTCCAGCACCACCAGGTAGCGGCCGGTCCAGGGATCGAACGCCGCGCCATAGGCATGCGGGGCGCCGACCACCTGGGGCGCGAGCTGGTTGTAGAACCGCACTTCCGTCTGGCCGAGCCGGCCCAGTTCGCCCATCAGCCGGGTGGCCGCGGTCGTGGCCGCGAGCTTGATGAACACCGAGTCGGGGACGTTCTTCCCGGTCAGCACCAATCGCGCCCGCGACGATGTCCCGGCGCCGCTGCCGAGCACCCGGACGGATTTGACGGTGGTGCGCATGACTCTGGAGAGCACCGCCGCGTCGACGTCCTGCACCCGGCGTGGCAACCCGACGAGGCCGCCGACCGCCGCGTCGGCGGCCAGCCGACCCACCCCGCGGCCCAGGTGCGCGGCCAGCCCGAAGGCCGAAAGGGCTTGGGACACGGGGTTGTTCATGCGTTCGCTTCTCGGTGGGGGACATGGCACCCGCACCGCGAGCCGGGGGGACGTCGCGGCACGGGGTCAGGCAAAAGTACCTGAACGTCCGGACATCAGACAATCCGGCGTTATTGTCTGACTTCCGGCACCAGGGCACGCACCACGAACTGCTCGACGAACGCGCGTTTGTCGGCGGCGGGGCGGAACCGCCACGATGGCGCCAGCAGGAACAGCGTGGTGGCGTGCAGCCACTGCACCACCGACCGCGGATCGAGGTCGGCGTGTAGGCGACCCGCCGACTGCCACCGCTGCAGCAACGGTTGGTAGTGCCGCAACAGCGTCTCCACGATGGGCTCGGAACCCTTCTCCAGGGCCGTCGCCACGGCGGTGCTCTCGGCGGCGAACAGCGCCTCGTTCAGTGGGTCGCCGTTCACCGACTCGGCGCGGGCCAGCACCATCTCGGGAACCGCGCGCACCGGATCGTCCGGATCGGCCAGCGAGCGCACCAGCTCGCCCAGGGCGTGGTCGACCCGCGCCAGGATCAGCCCCAGCAGGACGTCGTCGCGGCCCGGGAAGTACCGGTACACCGTGGACCGGGACACGCCCGCCGCGTCGGCCACCTCGCCCATCCGGAACTGCGTGTTGCCGCGATGCACGATGCACCGGCCCGCCGCGTCCAGGATGCGCCGGCGGGCCTCGTCGTCATCGAGGATCGCGCGGTCGTCGCCCCACCAGCGGCTCGGCTGCATGGCGCAGATGTTACGGGACCCGTTGTGGAAAACCACGAATTGCATTGCGAATCAAGCGGATCCTCAAAGCGGATCAGCCGGGCTTACGCGCCGGGCCGGCGGGTGAGATCGGTCCACGTCAACGCGACGCGGGTCCCGTGCGGCGTGCGGTCGATGGTCACATCGTCGGCGAGCGCCTCCATCAGCGGGATGCCGCGTCCGCGGAGTTGCTGCTGGTAGTGCGGCGGGAGCTGCTGGCGCCAGCGGCCGCGATCGTCGACCGTGACGGCCAGGGTGTCGGACCGGCGGTCGTAGGCCGCTGTGACGTCCAGGGTTCCGGGCTTAGACGCGTCGCAGTAGGCGAACTCCGCGGCGTTGGCGATGGCTTCGTTTACCGCCAGCAGAACGTCGCTGAAGCGGTCGGTATCGAGGGTGAAGTGCGTTTCGAGCCAGACGCCGAACTCGGCTCGAGCGCGAGCGGCGCTGCGGGGGTCGGCGGCGACCCTGCTCCGTACGAAACGGGATCGGTCGTCGCTGATTGACACATCGTGCGGCTGGTGATCAGAGCGCCCCATCGTTCCCAGCTGTGCCCCCATCTCGAGGTTCACCCACCAGCGATGCCGCTCAGCGCGTCGTCGAGCGAGCTGTAGAGCGCAAGCACGCTGTCGATTCCCATCAGTTTGATCGGCCTGCTCGTCGCCGAGCCGTTGGCGACCACCGCGAATTGGGTCGGCGGCTCGGTCTCGGCCTGCGCCGTGACCAGGACCGTCATCCCGGCCGACGCCAAGAAGTCCACTTTGGTGAGGTCAACGATGAGCGCGGCGGGCTTGGCGCCCAGCGCGGTCTGGATCGCTTCGGCCAGGTGCGGGGAGCTGAGCATGTCCACCTCACCCGAGACGGTGAGCACGACAGCCTGATCTACCTGTTGTTTTCCCACCGAGAAAGCGGTCGGATCTATCGGATCGCCAGTTAGTTCGCCCATGGTCTATCACTCACAATCGGTCCCCCGTAGGAAGACTGCTAGCTCTCAAAATAGCCGCTGCCAAGCCGGGGGCTGCTTGTTCAACCCCGCGGAAATCGCTTGCCCGTCGGAGGAGACACACCCCGACCATCTGCGCGCAAGCTACAGATGCAGCCGCAAGTTGTTTATTCGATGGTATGACACGCGGGGAACCACACCCAAAACGAGTGAACGAATCGGCGCCCGGTGACGTCCTGTGAGTGTGTGCGAGCCTCACCGCAGAAGTTGCGCCGGGCGTCGGCCCATGCGTGAATTACCCCCACCGGATTCCGGTCCAGCCCAGGCCCCCTGGCCTGCACAAACCCCGAAGGGTGGTGGTCGTGGAGCCCGGTGACGGCGGTGGCGAACAGGGCGATCCGCCCGGCGAGCCCGCCCGGCCCCTCGCCGACGCGTTGACGCGGCGGCGCGCCTTGCTCGGCATGGGTGCCGTGGCCGGCGTCGCCGCAGCGGATGTGGGTGGGTTCGCCTATGCCGGTGGCTGGCTGCGGCCGGGCGCGCTGACACCACCCCGGTTCGCCGACCGGTTTGAACACGTCTACGGACGTCACGACGGTTTTCGCCGGAATCACGCGAAGGGGCTCAGCGCGGTCGGGACGTTCGCCAGCAGCGGGGCGGGGGCGGCGGTCTGCCGGGCGGCGGTCTTCGGAGCGGCAACCGTGCCGGTGATCGGCCGGTTCTCCCTATCGGGCGGTCTGCCGGATCAGGCGGACGCGGCCGCCACGGTGCGGGGCCTCGGCCTGCTCTTCCAGGGCCCCGGCGGCCAGCAATGGCGCACGGCGATGATCAACATCCCCGTCTTCCCGGACAGCACGCCCGAGGGGTTCTACGACCGGCTGCTCGCGTCCCGGCCCGTGCCCGAGACCGGCAAGCCCGACCCGGAGAAGATGGCCGCATTCCTCGGCCGCCATCCCGAGACCGTCGCGGCCATGAAGCTGATCAAGCAGGCCCCGCCCAGCGCGGGGTTCGCCGACAGCGCCTTTCACGGGCTGAACGCCTTCCGGTTCACCAACGGCGCCGGAGCGACCGTCCCGGTGCGCTGGGCCGCCGTCCCGCAGCAAGCGGCGGGCGTGCCGGCGCCGTCCCCGGGCAAGGACTACCTGTTCGACGACCTCATCCGCGCGCTCGCGCAGCGGCCGCTGAGCTGGCGGCTGCTGCTCACCATCGGCGAGCCGGGCGACCCGACCCACGACGCCACGAAACCCTGGCCGGCGTCGCGCCGCACCGTCGACGCCGGCACCATCACCATCACGGCCGTGCAGACGGAGGCGCCCGGCAACGCCCGCGATATCAACTTCGACCCGCTGGTCCTGCCCGACGGTATCGCCGCCTCCGACGACCCGTTGCTCGCCGCGAGGTCGGCGGTCTACGCCCGTTCGTTCACCCGCCGCGCCGAGGAGCCGAAAACGCCCAGCGAAGTCGACGTCTCTCGGGTGCTGCGGTGAAGGAAAGCCCGACCGCGGCCCGGTTCGCGCTGCCGTCCCGGCTGCTGCACTGGCTGATGGCGCCGATGGTGATCGCGCAACTGCTCACCGGCGTCACCATGGTCGCGGCGCTCAGCTACTACCCGCTGCTGCTGGCCATTCACCGGCCGCTCGGCGTGCTGATCCTGGTATTCGCCGTGGTGCGGCTGGCGAACCGGCTCACCCACCGGCCGCCGCCGTTTCTGGCCACGATGGGCCGCGCCGAGCGGCGTGTCGCGACGTGGTCCGAATACCTGCTCTACGCCCTGCTGCTGGTGCAACCCCTCACCGGCTGGGCCATGCTGTCGGCCGCGCGGTTCCCGGTCACGCTGGCGGGTCCGCTGCGGCTGCCCGGCATCGCGCCGCACCGCATCGACGTCTTCGCGGTGCTGCGCGAGTGCCACGGCGCCTTCGCATTCCTGCTGTTCCTCACGTTCACCGCGCACATGTGCGCCGTGCTCTTTCACACGCTGGTTCTGCGCGACGGGCTCCTTGATCGCATGGCGCTGTGGCGCGCCAGACCCGACTCCCCGCGGCCGCACCAAGCCGAGGTGTGACGACCGGCCTCCCCGGGGCTCTGACCGGCCGAATATGATCGGCACGATCATTTCAGGGGTGCGCAGCACCGTAGGCGCCGTGACCGCACGGGACCACAAGGGAGTGGAGGACGTCCATGCCGAACGAGAAGCAGGCGGACCGGATGACGTCGGGGAAGGGATTCATCGCGGCGCTCGACCAAAGCGGCGGCTCGACGCCGAAGGCGCTACGCCTCTACGGCATAGAGGACGACGCGTACTCCTCCGAAGAGGAGATGTTCGACCTCATTCACCAGATGCGATCGCGGATCATCACGTCGCCGGCGTTCACCGGGGACCGGGTGCTGGCCGCCATCCTCTTCGAGCAGACCATGGACCGTGAGATCGAGGGCAAGCCGTCGACCACCTACCTGTGGGAGACCAAGGGCGTGGTGCCCATCCTCAAGATCGACAAGGGCCTGGCCGACGCGTCCGACGACGTGCAACTGATGAAGCCGATCCCGGGACTGGACGAGTTGCTGGAGCGCGCCGTGGGCAAGGGCGTCTTCGGTACCAAGGAACGGTCGGTGATCGGCGGCGCCAACGCCGAGGGCATCACCGCCGTGGTCGCCCAGCAATTCGAGCTGGCCCATCAGGTGCTCTCGCACGGCCTGGTGCCCATCATCGAGCCCGAGGTCACCATCTCGATCTCGGACAAGGCCGACGCCGAGGCCATCCTGCGCGACGAGATCACCAAGCAGCTCGAGAACGTGCCCGAGGGTCAGCGCGTGATGCTCAAGCTGAGCCTGCCCAGTGAGGTCAACTTCTACCGCCCGCTGATCGAGCACCCGAAGGTGATGCGCGTGGTGGCCCTGTCCGGCGGCTACTCCCGCGAGGAAGCCAACGAGCTGCTGGCGAAGAACACGGGCCTGATCGCCAGCTTCAGCCGCGCGCTCACCGAGGGACTCACGGTCGACCAGTCCGACGAGCAGTTCAACGCCACGCTGGACAAGGCGATCCAGTCGATCTACGACGCCTCGGTCGCCGGCTGACCCGACCCGTGGCGGCGAGCCGCATTCGCGATCGCCGCTAGTAGCGGTGGTCGGCCATCCGCGGCGGTCCCTCGTCGGCGTCATCGTCCGACACCACCGCCGGCACCATCTCGCTGGTGACCAGCCCGTCGTCGCGGGTCAATTCGTCTATCACGGCGAAGGATTCGGCGACGTTGGCCGGGGTGTCGACGACGATCGTGACCACGGGGACGCGGCGGCGCAGCGAGAACCACTTGTCACCGTGCGGTTGATGGTCCCCGTGGTATCCCCAAATGCCCCGCACCACCGTCGCCCCGTCGGGCGCGTCGCGCTGACGGAGTCGCTGCACGATCGCGCGGTGAATCGGCACCCCGCCGTGAAGTGCCGACTCCGACGTGTAGACGGTCAGCTTCTGAAACAGCGGCAAACCGCGTTCGTCGACCCCGGGCAGGGCGTGTGGCCGCTCGAGGAGTTCGCCGTCGCGTTTGCACACGCGCACCCGCTCGAGCGTGAACATGGGGCGCCGGAGCAGCCCCGCCAGTTCCGGTAGCACGCCGCCGATGCGCTCGCCCGAGCCGACGGCGACGATCATCATCGGCACGTTGGCGTTGCGGCCGAAGAAGCGGGCCCGGTGCCGCCGCCCGTCCGTGACGCCGTCCACCGCCAGCAGGACCGACGCGCCGGCTATCCGGCGGCGATGCAACAGGTCGCAGATGGCGACATACGCCGGGGTGCCGTTGACGCGTTCCTTGCGGCCAACGTAGACGGTCAGCTTGACGGCTTCGCGCAATTCGTCGGGGAGCTCCGGCGGCCCCGGGACGGCCCCGTCCCCGCGGAATAGCCGGGCCCGCTCCAACGTGACCAGGCCGCGCTGCTTGATGGCGAGCACCGGGTCCAGCAAGGCCTCGATCTTCGCCCGGGTGTCCACGGCCACGATCGCGACGGGTGGATCCTCGGACAAGGTCAGTGATTCGTCGGTTCGCAGGTGCCGCCCGGAGCCGAAGCCGCCGATGCCGCGCAGCACCACGCCGCAGGCGATGCGATGCCGCGCGTAGAGGTCGAGCAGCACGTCGGAGACGAAGCCGTCGTCGGTTCGACGCCGCTCGGCCAGATAGGTGGTGAGCTTCAGGCAGTCTTCGTCCATGGCCGCTCCTGTCGCGTTGCGGCGATCCTACTCGGTCGCAGACCCCAAGCGTCGCAACGGTGTTCGACGGCGACGCGGTCAGCGCAGCGTCTCGGTGGGGACCGCGTAGCGGTCCTGGTAGGCGCGCACCCGCTCCCGCACCTCGCCCTCCCGCAGCCCGGTGTCGGACCAGGTGTAGCGGCCGCGGCCGCCGTCGCCGGGATGGGCCGCGAGGAACGCGCGCATCTTCTGCTCGGCATCGGGGCGCAGGTCGCGGTCCAGCCGTTGGTAGATGTCCTTGATCGTGGTCCACGGATCGTTGATGAAGTCGCTGTATTGCACGTCGATCACGCGGTCCGCCGGCACCGCCCCGCTGTCGCGCAGGGCCATCTCGCGCTCCAGGCCGACGACGATCTCCTCGTAGGACTGGGCCGCGCATTCGGCGATGCTGGACTCGTCGCTGCACATCCGGCGCAGGTGGTGGGTCAGGGCGGCGATCGACGAGATGACGTTGAGCGGGTCGCGATGGGTCTGCACGATCAACGCGTCCGGGTACTCGGCCAGCAGCGTGTCGAGCTGCCACAGGTGCGCCGGAGATTTCAGCAGCCACTGGCCCGGCACGCCGGATTGCAAGTGCTGCAGGAAGATTCGATGGTAACGGTAGGCACCCGCGTGGTCCGCCTCGTAGAGCAGCCAGCGGTAGTAGCTGGGCAGGCGGTACTGCACGGTGAAGATCATGCTGACGAATTCGCCGGCGGTGATGCGGACGCACTCCTGCCCGACGAGGGCGCCCATCGGATGAAATGCGAGGAACCCCGGCATGATCTGTTCGGACAGGTCGATGCTGGCCTGGGCCTGCGCGATGCGCGGGTCGTCGTGGTAGGTATCCGGTTGCGGCACCGGGCAGGGCTCGTCGACCTCCCACGTGAGCGGGGCGCGCAGCTCGGGGTCCTGGGCGAGCAGGTCATAGAGGATGGTGGTTCCGGTGCGGGGCTGGCCGACGATGAATATCGGCGCCGCAATCGGTTTGGTGGCGATCTCGGGATGTTGCTTGCGCCAGGCGATCACGCCCAAACGATTCTTCAGCGCGCGCATGATGTCGAGGTGGGCGACCTCCACGCCGATGTCCGACAGCCGCGCGTCGTTGATCAGCCCGTCGGTGAGGCGGTGCAGTCCCGGCCGCCAGCCCTCGGCGCCGAAGTCGTCGCTGCCCACCTCCTCGCAGGCGGCGGCGATCAGCCGTTCGGGGGCGAATCGGTCCTGCAGCGTCATGCCGGCTCCTCACATCGGCGCACCGAGACCACCACGTCCGGCGGGCTGGGGTTGTCGAGCCAGCGCAGGGTGACGAAGCCACGGTGCCGTCCGCCGGTGTCCAGCCAGTGGCCGACGCCGAAATCCTTGGCGGAGACCGCGATTCGAATGCGGCCGTCGGCATCGGGGGTCACGCCACGGTTGGTCACCGAGCTGTGCCGGGCGCGGGGTTCCAGGCATTCGTGCCAGATGTTCTCCAGCGTGACGTTCCAGTAGCGGGTGTCGGGGGGCACGATGTCGAGCAGCAGGGCCTCGTCACCTTCGAGCCGGTAGGTCCCGATCATGTACAGGTTGTCGGGGGTGGTGTCGGCGGCGCCGAGGTTGGCGGCCTCCGCCGTGAGCAGTGTGTTCGGCGTGTCGAGCAGTTCGGGCTTGATGGTGCGGTGCAGCGTCGCCAGCTTCATCAGTGACCAGGCCATCGCGGTGAACTGGTCGGCCAGCTCGCCGTCGGTCAGCGGCGTCAGGGGCCCGGCGTCGAGCGCCTCGATGCGCAGCGTGGCGAGCTGTTCGCGCGCGCGATCACCGATGTACTCGCGGACCACCACCGACGAGGCGTCGTCGGGAATCTTCACCCACTGCGCGCCGGCGAGGTCGGCGGGTTCGTCCGCCGACAGCACGAGCGCGAATTCGCCCGCGCGCAGCGCCAAATCGACGTCGCTGACGTAGCCGGCCATGCGGCGCGGCGTGAGTCCGGTTCCGGCCAGGATCTGCAGCCCGAGGTAGGCGCTGCTGCCCCGCGAGCCGGTGATCCGGTACTGTCTCTTATACACATCT